>JAICUM010000029.1 GCA_025935855.1 Pirellulales bacterium
GAAGAGACCACGGATGCTGAGGAAACCAAACGCGCCGTCGAGCAAGAAGGCCGCCAGTGCGTCCTCATTAAAGGCGACCTCGGCAAGGAAGCCTTCTGCCAGCGCGCCGTCGAGAAATGCGTGAAGAAGTTCGGCGGCCTCGACATTCTCGTCAACAACGCCGCCGAACAGCATCCGCAGGAACATTTCGAAAAGATCACCGAGAAGCAGCTGCTGGCCACGTTCCGCACGAACATCCTCGGCATGTTCTTCTTGACGAAAGCCGCCCTGCCCCACTTGCGCAAACGCGATGGCGCGACACTCATCAACACCACGTCCGTCACCGCCTACCGCGGCAGCCCAACGCTAGTCGATTACTCGTCCACCAAAGGCGCCATCGTCAGCTTCACCCGCTCACTCTCGCAGCTCCTGGCCAAAGACAACATCCGCGTGAACGCCGTCGCCCCCGGGCCCATCTGGACGCCCCTCATTCCGTCCACCTTCCCGCCCGAGCGCGTCGAAACCTTCGGCGCCGACACCCCGCTCGGCCGACCCGGCGAACCCTGGGAAGTCGCCACCTGCTACGTCTTCCTCGCCTCGCGCGACGCCTCGTACATCACTGGCCAGGTCATCCACCCCAACGGCGGTGAAATCGTCAACGGCTAAGCGTCCCTTCAGAAAATCGGAAGCCGCCGAACGCGCACTCTTGATCCTTCAACGACGAGAATGGCTCCTCCACTCAGTTGCTGTTCAAACTTTGATATCAGGTCGGTCATCAAAGCATTGATTTGAGCGGTCGAATATTTCTCGAGTCGGAACACGATAATGGAAGGCGTCGCAAGCCGATTAAGTGCGATGATTCGCGAAAAGTCGAGATCGAAGGTCACGATCACCCGCTGCTCTGTCTGGGCTAAAGACACAATCTCTTCGTCCGGCAACCGTTGTAATCCGCGATCGCGCAAGTGAACAACATCGTGGTTCGCCCTCCGAAGGAAATCTGCACTGCGCTGCGACGCGCCCATATCCAAGAGCAACTTCATTGAACAAACTCGACGGCCACTTGCTCATCGGCAAGCGCCGCGGCGTAATCGATGCACTGATCGATGTCTGCTTGCTCTAGGTCTGGATATTCCGTCAGGATTTGGGCAGCGGTCGTTCCCCCTGCCAATAGCTTGAGAATGAGGCTAACCGGAATGCGCATCCCGCGGATGCACGCCTTGCCGCCCATGATGTTTTGATCGAATGTTATTCGGTCGAGGGACATGCGGAACCTTTGAGAAAGTGGCAGGGCCTCTACTGACAATTATGGCAGTCTAAAACCGCCAAACAAACGAGCGGAGGCATTTTCACGCTCACTTTTCGGCTAATTTTGGATCCCCCTTCAACGGCAGCGTCGCCTTCTTCCCAGTCTTGGCCGACTGATAAATCGCCAGAATAATTTCCACGGATCGCCGCCCTTCATGCCCGTCGATCGCCGGCGTCCGGTCCTTGCGGATCGCATCGACAAAATCCTGCAGCTGCATCGCGTGCCCGTGGTGACCGATCGCCGCTGGGTCCGCGGCGCCGCCGCCAGTGCTCTTGCTCGTGGCCATCTGCCGCTGTACCGCCGCATCGCTACGCGACTTCTTCATAAAGTCCCACGCCCGGATGTCCTCCTCTTCCATCACCGCCGAGCCTTCCGACCCGTGCAGCTCGATGCGCTTCAAGTAGCCCGGAAACGCGGCGGTCGTCGCCTCCAGCGTCCCCAGGGCGCCGCTTTCAAATCGCAGGGTGGCCACCGCCACGTCTTCTACCTCGATCCGTTCATGAGCCAGCGTCGCCGTGTACGCCTGCACTTCCGCCACAGGCCCCATGAACCACGCCAGCAAATCCACCGTGTGCACCGCCTGGTTCATCAGCGCCCCGCCGCCATCCAGCGCCCACGTGCCCCGCCAGGCCCCGCTGTCGTAATACTGCTGCGTGCGATACCACTTCACATACGCATCGCCGAGCGTCAGCCGGCCAAACCGCTGCTGCTCAACCGCCGCCTTGATCAGCTTTGCCGAGTCATGAAACCGCGACGGAAAAATCGCCGATAGCTTCACCCCCGCCTTCTCGCACGCTTCGATGATCTTGTCGCACTTCTTCAGCGTGATCTCCAGCGGCTTCTCGACGATCACATGCTTCCCCGCCTTCGCCGCCGCCACGGCCGGCTCCATGTGGGCGCCGCTCGGCGTGGCGATCGTCACGGCCTCCACGGCGTCGTCGGCCAGCATCGCGTCCACCGAGTCGTACGCCTTGCAGTTGAACTCTTTGGCGAGCGATTCCGCGCGCCCCGGCGCGCTATCAGCGCAGGCCACGAGCTTCGCGCCGCGCACATCCGCGAGAGCCTTCGCATGAAACCGGCTGATCATGCCGGCGCCGACGATTCCAAACCCAATAGCCATTAGTAGTTGGACCTGTACAAAGAAGGAGTGATAAACTCGATGATCTAGAAAATGGCCTCAAAACCGATGGATCCGAACCGGACCCTAGCGCGTTCCGGCTGATCTCATCAGCCGCGGGGCGCTAGCCCCCGGTTCGAAACGACTTTCAGGAACCCCATGCAGCGCGGCACGGGAAGCAACGATCGAACGAGAGCGGTATTATGCGATACCGGCATACAGCTCTGTAGGGGAATGTGGTGGCAAATCCTGAGAATCTTCCGCACCTGCACGTCGTCCTCTATCAACCGGAAATTCCCTACAACACCGGTAGCGTCGGCCGTACCTGCGTCGCCATCGGCGCGAAGCTCTGGCTGGTCCGCCCGCTCGGGTTCCGTGTGGACGACTATTACCTCCGCCGGGCCGGCCTCGACTATTGGCAGCACCTCGATTGGCAAGTCGTGGACGACTGGGCCGAACTGACTCGCAATCTACCAATCGACCGCCACTGGTACTTCACCAAGCACGGCCGGCGTTCCTACGCCGACCCCCAGTTTGAACCCGGTGATGTCTTCGTCTTCGGCCGCGAGTCCCAGGGCCTGCCGCCGGAGTTGCTCGAGGGCCGGCCCGACCGCTGCGTGCGGATTCCTACCCGTCCCGAGGTCCGCAGCCTTAACCTTTCCAACAGCGTCGCCGTGGCCGTCTACGAAGCCGTTCGCCAATGGGGCGGAGCCATCTGAAGGAGCCGCCAAAATGTCCACGTGGCCGCTTCGCCTTTCGCTGCCGAAAGTTTCCCCAAATCCCCGAATCCTCGTCGTCAGCGCTTGCCTAAACCGAACGTTCACGTCGGCCATCACGCCGCCGCAAGCGTTTGGCCGAAACCAGGATACGGCGGCGAGCGCACTGGCACCGAAACCACCCTTCCCGGTGTAATTGACGATGGCGTCAGAACAAGTCAGGATAAGTGCCTACTCGTCGAGGGATACGGGCACTATGGCTCTAGTTAGCGGATTTGAGAAAATCGTACGCCAGCGGGAGCCCTTGGCTCACCGCTCGTGGCTGCGACTAGGCGGCCCCGCCGAGTTTTTTGCCGAGCCCCATTCGGTCGATGAGTTGGCCGCCCTGGTCCGCCGCTGCCGCAACGAGGAAGTTCCCATCCGCCTGCTTGGCGGCGGCTCGAACATCCTCATCCGCGATGAGGGCGTCAGCGGCATGATCATCAGCCTGACCAGCCCCGCCTTCACCCAAATCCGTATCTCCGGTCCTCGCGTCACTGCTGGCGGCGGTGTCAAGCTCGCCCACGCCATCAGCGAAACCGTCCGTGCCGGCCTGGCCGGCCTGGAGCCGCTCGTGGGCATTCCGGGTACGATCGGCGGCGCCCTCCACGGCAACGCCGGCAGCCGCGCCGGCGACATCGGCCAGTGGGCCTGCCGCGCTACGGTCATGACTCGCGCCGGCGACATTGTGCACCGCAACCGCGAGGACCTCGTCTTCGCCTACCGCCAGAGCAGCCTCGACGAGCTGGTCATCCTCAGTGGCGAGTTCCAGCTCGAACAGGACGATCCCACGCAGCTTACCAAGCGGATGCAAAAGCAGTGGATCGTCAAAAAAGCCGCCCAGCCGCTCTCGCACCAAAACGTCGCCTGCGTGTTCAAAAACCCGCGCGGCATGAGCGCCGGCGCCCTGATCGAACAAGCCGGTCTCAAAGGCACCCGCGTCGGCGCCGTCGAAGTCAGCCAGCGCCACGCGAACTTCATCGTCGCCGGCGAAGGAGCTTCCAGCCAGGACGTGCTGCGGCTCATGGACCTCGTCCGCAGCCGTGTCGCCGAGCGATTAGGAGTCGAGCTAGAAACAGAACTCGAAATCTGGTAGCGTAGGCCCTCTCCCTTCGGGAGAGGGTTGGGTGAGGGTCTTGCAACGCAAGGAGGTGTTGCCTTGGCTCGCTCAAAAAGCAGCAAGCAGGAAGCTCAGCCGTCAGAGCCGCCCCGCGTTCACCCGCTAGCGCGACGCCGCGTGCGCGTCCTCATCGTGCTGGCGGTCGTCACCGCGCTCGGATTTGCCGCGCGCGAAGCGTGGCGCCGCACCGCTTCCGCTATCGCGTCGCGCGACCGCTATCTGCTGCCCGCCGAGGCCATCACCGTCACGCAGCCGCCGGAGTGGATCGTCGCCGACGTGCGCGACCAGGTCATTCACGCCGCGGGACTCGACCGGCGGCTCTCAATTCTCGATCCAGGTTTTCCGGAGCGCATCGAACAGGCCTTTTCGCTTCACCCTTGGGTGCAAAGCGTCGATCGCATCGAAAAAGAATTCCCGCCCGCCGTCCACGTCGAGCTTACCTATCGCAAGCCCATCGCCGCCATCGAGCTTCCCGCCGGCAACGGCCGCGCGCTCCTGCCGGTTGACTCCCGCGGCGTGTTGCTGCCGATCGACGACGTGCCTTTGATTCGCCGCCAATATCTCCCCCGCATCACCGGCATCGCCGGCCAGCCGCCCGTCGGCCAGAAATGGGAAGACCCGCGCGTCGCCGGCGCCATCGATCTCGCCGTCACGCTCGCCGACGTCTGGGAGCCGCTCCACCTCATGGAAATCTGCCCGTCGGCGCGCACTGAACTGCAAGGCGGCCGCCAGGTGTTCGTCTACGACATCGTCACCCGCGGCGGTTGGACAAAAATCGTGTGGGGCGCCGCCCCGCGCGAACAAGCGCCGGGCGAAGCAAAATTCAACGTCAAGCTCCAGCGCCTCAAGAAGTGCATCGAGCAATACGGCCCGCTCGATTCCGTGAAAGCGCCCGGAACCGTAAACGTCCGCGGCGAGCTGCGCGTCGAGCCGCGCCTCGTGAAAAAAGAAGACCCCGGCGACCCTGAAACCGTCGTCAAATAGCCTGTGCCGCTCGCGACTAGCGACGCCCAACGTCACCCCGACGAGCGATTCGAGGCTTCCATCACCGCTTCCTCAGCCCGTATTTCCAGCGCCAACTCCTCGCGCATAATGGGCAGCTCCTGCGGCGCCTCGACCCCCAGCCGCACCGCACCGCCGGCAACCTTGACAATGGTGATGGCGATCTTGTCGCCAATGAGCAGCCGCTCGCCGATTTTTCGTGAGACAACTAGCACCGCTGGACCTCCCTTCACCGCCCGGTGCGGCGCGAGCGGCAAGCCCCCGCCCCTCGCATTTGCGTAACGGTAGTGGCCCCGAAAGCCGATTGCAAGCATTTGCCTGCCACAAAACGCCTATCTGGCAACAACATCGCGCGCGATACTAGATAAACAAGGCGCTCTGGCGAAGCGCAAATCCAACAACAATGTGAATTCGTGTTAGTCGGCGCCGTCCCGGCGCCGCGCATCGCGTGTAAGCCTCATGGAACTCGACTTCATTAATTGGCTCAACGCCAACCTCCCCCGCAGCCCACTGCTGCGCGTCGGCATCGGCGACGACGCCGCCGTGCTCGCCTGGCAAAATAACGCCGAAATCGTCATCACCACCGACACCGTTACTGAGGGCGTCGATTTTCTCCTCGACCAGGTCGATCCAAAACTCGTCGGCCAGAAAGCCCTCGGCGTCAACCTCAGCGACCTCGCCGCCATGGCCGCCGAACCCGTCGCCGTCGTCGTGTCACTCGTTCTCCCCCGAAATGGCAGCGGCAAGCGAAATGCCCTGCACCTCGCCCAAGAAATATACCTCGGCATGATGCCACTGGCCGAGCGCTTCGGCTGCATCATCGCCGGCGGTGATACAAACACCTGGGACGGCCGACTCGTAATATCCATCACCGCGCTCGGCCGCATGTCGCCCCGCGGCCCCCTCACCCGCGGCGGCGCCAAACCCGGCGACGCGCTGCTCGTCACCGGCCATCTCGGCGGCAGCATCCTCGGCCGCCATTTCCACGTCGAACCCCGCATCCGCGAAGCCCTGCTTCTCCACGAACGCTACGAACTGCACGCCGGCATGGACATCAGCGACGGCCTCGCGCTGGACGCCTCCCGCCTCGCGAAAGCCAGCCGTTGCGGCGTGGCGCTTAGGCTCGACTCAATTCCGATTTCACCCGACGCCATCAAACTGGCAGCCACCACCTGCCGCACGTCCATCGACCACGCCCTCAGCGACGGCGAAGATTTTGAACTCCTACTCGCCGCGCCCGCAATCGTCGCCGAGCAAATACTCGCTGACCAACCACTCGACATCCCGCTTACGCGCATCGGCACGTTTGTCGAACAAACCGGACTCTGGCAAATCGACCAGCAAGGCTCAACCAAACCACTGCCGCCAACCGGATACGAACACTAATTTCATCAGCCGCGGGGCGCTAGCCCCGGTTCATAAACATCCGAATGATTTCCATGCAATCGTTCACCTTCCTCTCCCGCAACGAACAAGAGACCCAGCGCCTCGGCGCCGCCCTCGCCGCCGCCCTCGCGCCGGGAACTACCGTCGCCCTCATCGGCACGCTCGGCGCCGGCAAAACGCGCCTCGTCCAAGCCATCGCCGCCGCCCTCGGCGTCCCCCCCGACCAGGCCACCAGCCCCACCTTCGTCCTGGTGAACGAATACCCCGGCCGCTTTCCCGTCTACCACATCGACGCCTACCGCCTCCGCGACGAAGACGAGTTCCTCCAGCTCGGCCCCGAGGAATACTTCGACTCCCCCGGCCTCACCTTCATCGAATGGGCCGACCGCATCCGCGACTGCCTCCCCCCCAACTACCTGGAAATCCACTGCGAAGCCCTCGGCGAAACCGAGCGGCGCTTCACGCTAACCACAAAGTCAGCCGCGCTTCTGCCGATCCTAGAACGGATCCATAAAGCTACCGCTGATATCGACTTGTCTCCCGAATTCATTCCCTGAAAAGTATCGACTTCTCAAACCGCCACGCCTTCCGCCCTTTGCGCCCTTCGCGATCTTCTGTTCTGAATCTGAATTGTCGAGCGACCACTCGTACCCAACATTCCGCGTGTCAACACATCGTTGAAAGCCATTCAACCACCAACCGTTTAGCGCGACGCGCAGTCGCTTCCAACGGTTGCGCCTGAAGCGCCGCCAACGCACTGCTGCGGCCCGGCCGCCGGTCCCGTCGCAAGCCACTCGTTGATCTCCGCGACAAGCCCCGCCGGCTCAATGCCTTCGCTCTCGGCAAAAGTGCCCAGGGTCAACTCCTCCGGCACGCTTCGTGTTCGCTCCAGATAGCGCGTTCCGATGGGACGCAACCGGTTCTCGATCCAAGGATGCTCGCCCAACAGCACCGCCAGCGACGAGCGCCCCGTAACGCGTCCTCGCCGCAGCAACGGATCGCGATGGAACATCGTCGCCGCCACGTTCACCGTGAACAACAATAGCGCCGTCCACTCCAGCACCGCCGAAATTGGCATGAGCGGATACGCCACCGGCGTGACTAGCGTCGCCAGTTCCGTCACCACACGGATCAGATTGCCGGTGCCGATCAACACAAAAATGACTACCGCCAACCGCGGGATCGCCAGCACCGTCCGATCCAGCACGGGCAGCAGCCGCTGTCCGACTCCCAGAATCAGCGTCGTCATGAATCCCACCGTCAACGCGTGCCGCACCGCTCCCACGTAAGCATGCGGCAGCGGCGTCCCGTTGGCCGACTCATACGCCACCCCGCCAGCCATTAGCGCGAGCCCTGCCAACAACCAAAAGAACGCCAGCGGCGGATAAAAATCGAGCACCACGTGCCCCTTCTCCTCGCCGTGCGAAGTCCGCCGCCGGCCCACAAACCCTCGGTGCCCTACCGCGAACAGCGCCGCCCCGCCCACCAATAGCACGCTCCCGGCGACCATCGCCACGCCGCTGCCGCCCAATGCCGCGGCCGCGCACAGCACAAGCGTCCCGCCATTGTGCAACCACTGGCCAAGCTCGATCGCCCAGTCCCGCGTCGAACCAATCCGCAAGAGCCCCGGCAGCAACATCTGTCCGAACCCATAAATCGAGTTCATCGCGAACCCAAACACCGCCAGCTCAATAATCAGCAGCCGCTGCTCATTCGTGTACACGCCCGGCCCAGCCGCGCCGGCGTTCCAACGCAACCACGCCGTGACGCACGCCCACGCCACCAGCCAGAATCCCGATGCCAGCACGGCGCGCGTCCACGTGTCGCGCCACTTGCCCCTCAACAGCACAAATTGCAGCCCCAAGAACCCAACGGACAACAGCACCAGCGCCGCCGCGCTCATCAGCCCCGCCGAAACAGACGCTTCCGGCAGCACGGACCACATCACGCCGCCGCCCACCCCCACCAGCGCCAGCGCCAAAAAAGCGCGGCATACCCACACGCCCCCAGGAATACGCACCGCCCCTTGCATCACCGTGCGCAGCGAGACTCCCATCACAAACAGAACGATGAAGCCCCACAATTGCGCCTCGCCGTGGGCAATCACATAAGCCGCCGGCACGCCCGTGAATCGCCCCTGCGTCGCGATCTGCCACAACAGCCACGCCCCCCACCCAGCGCCCAACGTGAGCGTTATCGCCAATGCCGAGAGAATGAATCCATGATGAGCACGCTCGGCGAACCGGCCGCTCGATTCCACCGGCGCCCCGGTCGCCGTGGCCAACTCCGCCAACAGCGCGTCCAGCCGCACGCCGCATCGCTGGGCAAAGTGGCCCAGCGGTTCCAAATGCCCAAACCGCGCCGGCGGCGAATCCCGCTCGCCATACCGCCGGAACACCTCTTGCGAAGCCGGGAAATCGACCGCAACCTGCCGGACGGTCATCTCCGGCTGAATCACCTTACGCGCATAAGAGCGCGGCGCCGTTGACATCCTTCAACCTCAATGGCTCTGCGCGCCACAACCGGTGAGCGACCGCCGCCGTTTCATCTCCTCGCCGATCTCGTGCAGCTGCTCCGACTTCAGCAAGCGCGATGCCAGCACAAAGACCTGCCCTTCCTCCACCTGAATATGAGCGTCGTACATCGACGCCAGCTCGTCGAGCGCTCGCCGCAATCGCCGGCGAGACGCCTCCTCCAGCCAGCCCGCCGCCAGCCACTCGCGCACCAGCTCGTCAACCAGCGCGTGATTGGCCTCCCCCTCGCGATGATCGCTCTCCAACCGATCCAGCTCAATCATCACCGAGCGCGCCTCAGCGCTTTCTTCACAACGCAAGCGCGGAAACAGCGAGCGCTCCTCATCCGCCGTGTGCCGCGGCGCGAAATTCGCAAAGTAATTGATCGACGCCTCCAGCGCCCGCCGGGCATCGTCCGTCAGCTCCCCGCCGCCGAACTCCCGCTCCACCTTGCGCAGCACATCCAGAAAATGCTCGATCCGCCGATGGCAGTCCTTCATCAACTCCAACGGCTCGCCAAACCCAGCCGCCGGCTTGTCACCCAGATTGACGAGCATCACGTCTGAACCCTCCCCACGAGTGAAACGCGGAGCCACCCCAGCCCCGCCGCCTCAATTCTACACCTCAATGTGTAGAAATCCAGCGTAGGCTGGGTGCTCGCACCCACCTTCCCCGGCATTCACAAGGAACACGCGCCGCATAAAGCGAGATGCGGCGCCGAAGGTGGGTGCAAGGCCCCACCCGACTCGAATCGCAACTTTCAACTCGCCAGTGCATTCCGCATCACGCCCGCCGTCACTTCCGGCGCCGCGGCATGTGCCGAAGAGCTCCGCAGCAAATACACCCGCGCCGAGTCCGCCATTGTCACCAAAGCCGCCCCCATCATGATCGCATCCTTCACAACCAGCCGCCCAGCACCGCTGAGGTACGGAAATCCATGCGTCGTGTCCCCCAGAGCCGGCACCCAGCACTCCGGCGTCGTGATCAGAAACGACAGCGTCACAACCGACATGATAAACACCAAAAAGCTCCCCACCGCCGCCACCTGCGGCAGCCACCAATGCGTGCTGATCAGCACCCCGTACAGAACGATCACCGCGCCCAAGCCCAACGCAAACGGATATGTCCCGTTCGCCTCGTGCCACGCGCGATTCTCCGGCACGAGCTTCCCCTCCGGATTCTTATGCGCCGCATACGCGCCCGGGTCCGAGTAGAAAAAATTCATCAGCGGGCTGTTAGCCACAAACGGCACGATGCCGTCGGCTTCGTAACGAGCCACCTTCAATCCGCCGATCCACACCAGCACCACCACCAGTCCGACCCTCGTCACGGCCATCCCGACGCGGTCCATCCGAGAACCCCATTCATAAACACGACGAATATTCATCCCACGTTCTCCCTGAAAGGCCTGACAACCGGGCGCGACATGCCGCCGCCCCGTCACTTGCCCGAATTATCGGCCAAGCCTTTCCCCGCCCGAATAGGCGCAGGGCGCGAAAGCATGGACAGATTGCTCCCGCCGCGAATCTCCGTCTCAAACTCGCGAAAGAACGTTGGCGAATACCCCGTCGCCTTCTTGAACAGCCGGCTGAAATACAGCTCGTCGCTGAATCCCACCTCGCGCGCCACTTCCTTCACCGGCTTGAGCGTGTGCAGAAGCTGCCACTTGGCGTGCGTCAGAATCCGCTCGCGAATCAGCTCAGTCAGCGATTTGCCCAATTGCTCGCGCACCACGCGACCCAGCGCCTTGGGCGTCATGTGCAACAGCCGCGCGTACTCCGCCGGCGAGTGGAGCCTCGAAAAATGCTCGTCGATCAATTTCCTGAGCGGCTCAAGCGCCGGATGCCGCGCGCCCCGCCCATCGACGCCGCAGCCGCCGCCATGTTGAACCTTCTGCCGAGTCGCCACGATCAGCAGCGCCTTGAGTTGCGCGAGCAGCATCTCCTCAAATGCCAGCGGCCGCGCAACAAACTCCCACTGCATCCGCTTGACGACTCCCGCGACCTCCCGCCCAACCCCTCGACCAAGCTGAACAACGGGCGCGCTATACACGTCGTTGAACAGTTCCCCAGCACACCCCGACTCGGCATGAAACGTCTCCACGCAAAGAAAGTTCGCGTGGAACTGGATCACCGCCGCGTCCATCGCAGCGTCCGCCGCGACGCGGAGGTACTGATAGGGCTTGAAGAACAACAGCGCCGGCCCCGCAAACGCATGCCGCGCCGCATCCGCCCAAAACTCGCCGGCACCCGCCGCGATCCAATAAATCGAAAAGCAGTTCGACCGCGGCGGCTCAACCGCCTCCCGCGCCACCCGGCATTCCGAAAGACGAATCGCCTCCCCATCCCGCCGAGGATCATACAAGTGCACCGATACTCCCCCTCTCTTCATCCGCGTATTCTACCAACCGGCCTCGTGACCGCCGCGCCCGCTGCCTCGTCTGCCCTACCGTCAACCAGTGGCGTCAGTATCATCCAGCGTTGACGCCTTGGATTGGCGTTTCACTCTTGCATCGTCATCGCACTCGCGTTGCAATCTATTCCCTTTCGGCCGCGCGAACGCGGTACGTCCGCGTCATGGCTGTCTCTCGGCCCGCTTAGGTGGCCATTTCTCGCCGCGGTTTGCGCTGCCAGTCGCTCGGCACGCCGCGTGCATCGGGCCTCTCTTGCACATTCGAGCCGCCTGTAAGTAGCAGCGGCCGTACAGTTCCGGACCTTGAAAGGAATGTAATGAAGTCGATCACAACCGATGAACTGAAGAACTTACTTGGCAACGCTGAAAGCGTGACGCTAGTCAACACGCTGGCAGCCGACGCCTTCGAACACACTCGTATTCCAGGAGCTGTCAACGTTCCGCTGGAAGACAAAGACTTTGCCGCACACGTCGAGCAGAAAGCCGGCGGCAAGCAGCACCCCGTGGTTGTGTACTGCGCGAGCGCCCAATGCAACTCCTCGGAAAAGGCCGCAATCAAACTCGAAGCAGCCGGCTTTACCGATGTGTCGCGCTATGCCGGCGGCGCCGCCGCATGGAAGAAAGAAGCGGAAGAAGTAGAGGTTGGTCCCGCCTGCTAGCCATGAGGCGGCAACGTTTCAGGACTGTACAGACAACACGCGGCGCCTCACAGCGAGGCGCCGCGCCAAACGTCCATGCTTCGCTGATGACGCTGACCGTCGCCGCTGAAAGGCGCGCCGGAGCTGCGTACACGAATTACGCGTTGGCCTTGGATGCCATCGCACACCCTCACACTTGAGATCATTGGTCGGGTAGGGAGCAAATACGGTGGCTGGGGACGCAAAAATGATTGTCGTGACCGAGGACTTTTGCAACGCTTGCGGAACGCCTCAGGTCAATGTTCACCATCAAAGCTTGCCAGAACTTTCGATCACTGGCGAATCTCCCCAGCAAGCGGCCGAGAATTTGGCCCACGAGCTGGAACCCAACCTTGACGCCGTCTCCGATCCTTCGCACCGTGAACGAGTTCGCCGTGCCATCGAGGACGTTCAGGCCTTTTTGGCAAGCGAGACCAATCCCCAACCCAAAGTCAGCGCGATCATTGACGCGCTCTCCGCTAGGCCCGCCGAACAGGGCGCGCCCCCAAGCACGCTGGCGAAGACCGAGACGCTCGAGCTTCGTCGGCTGATTCTCCCTAAGGATCGAAGGATTCCCACCCACCACGCGCAGGGTGAAATCACCGTCCACTGCCTGAAAGGTCGAATCGCGTTTACAGCCGGCGGCGCCACCCACGAGCTCGGAGCCGGCCAATTGATCCTCCTCGCCGCCGGAGAGCCTCACTCGATCGTTGGATTGGAAGACTCAACAGTGCTGGTCACGAAGGTCCTACGCCGTCGATCGCCCGAGGGTTGACGCGACTGTGAACAAGTGCTCCGGGAACAGCCCATCCAAGAAGGATCGAAAGGTCACCCCAATGAATTTCGCAACCACTGGCGTTGGCCGCCGGCGCCAAGCCGACCTTGATCGCGGCCCTCATCGGCAGATCGACGCCGATGCCGTGACTTGCAAATCCGCAGTCATCGGCGTGTTGGCCAGCGGCGGGCTCGATAGCTCGATCTTGATCAAGTGCTTGCTCGACGCGGATCAACGCGTCAAACCGTTCTACATCCGAAGCGGCCTTTACTGGCAGACCGAGGAAGAGCGAGCGCTCCATCGGTATCTAAACGCCGTCGCCGTACCGGACCTTGAACCCCTGACCGTCCTCGAATTGCCGCTCGCGGATCTATACGGGAATCACTGGAGCATCACCGGTCGCAACGCCCCCCTAGCCGGCACGCCAGACGAGGCGGTCTACCTGCCAGGACGCAACGCGCTGTTGACGATCAAGGCCGCGCTCTGGTGCCAGATGCACAACGTCGGCGTCCTCGCCGTCGCGACGCTCGAGTCCAATCCCTTCGAAGATGCGAGCGCCTCGTATTTCCATCACCTCCGGCTGGCGATTAGCGCCCTGCAGTCCCGGCCCTTCGGCCTGACGCGCCCGTTCGCGGGATTGGCAAAGCAACAGGTGATGGAACTGGGGCGCACCTTTCCGCTTGAGCTGACATTTTCCTGCATCGCTCCCCACAAGGGCCTGCACTGCGGTCGATGTAACAAGTGCGCCGAACGGCAGGCGGCGTTTCGCCTAAGTGGCGTCAACGACCTGACTCACTACATCGCCGTTGGAGCCTCTAGTGCTGCGGTCGTTGGCACATCGACGAAGAACCTCCAGGAGATCAACCAATGACACCTGCATTTAAAGTTGGGGATCACGTGGAGTGGAACTCGGAGGCCGGCCGCGTTCGCGGAACGATCAAGAAAAAAATCACTTCCGAAATCGAGTTCAAAGGTTACACGGTCCACGCCTCGAGGGAGGAGCCGCAATACTTGATCAAGAGCGACAAGACCGACCATATGGCAATGCACAAAGGATCGGCCCTGAAAAAGCTCAGGAAAAGTACGAAGAAAGGTAAAGGCTGATTCCGTACGGCGCGACCTCTATTCGTGCAGCGCCCCGATTCGCCGCTCCTATGTCGACCTCAACAACGCCCGCAGCTCTTGTTACCGGCAGTGCGAGAAAGCGCATTGGATGGCATGTCGCAGACGCCTTAGCGGAACGCGGCTACAACATCGCCATTCATTACAATACCTCAGCCACAGCAGCGGCAGAAACGGTCCAGCGCCTCCGAAGCAGCCGCGGAGTCGAAGCGGTGGCGCTACAGGCCGACCTTGCCGACGAGTCGGCCGTTCACGACCTGGTCCGTGGCGCGCGGGATCGCTTCGGACGGCTCGACGTGCTGGTCAACTGCGCCGCCGTGTACAAGGCGCAGCCGCTAGAGGAAGTCACCGCCACGGACATAAGGCGAAACTTCGAGACGAATCTCCTCGGCACATTCCTTTGCGCGCAACACGCGGGGTTGCTCATGGCCGCGCAGCCCGAAGGCGGCTGCATTGTGAACTTCGGCGATTGGGCGCTGGCCCGGCCTTACCTCAACTACGCTGCTTACTTCGCCTCCAAGGGCGCCATCCCTGCGATTACCCGCTGCCTTGCCGTCGAGCTCGGCGCCCGCAACCCGCTCGTCCGCGTCAACTGCATCATGCCGGGGCCGGTCCTTTTCCCCGACGACATGCCAGCCGCCGAACGCGAGGAGGCCATCCGCTCGACGCTGGTGAAGCGCCCCGGGCAGCCGGAAAACGTCGCCAAAACAGTCCTGTTTTTCGTCGAGAACGATTTTGTTACCGGCGTATGCCTCCCGATTGACGGAGGACGCACGATCTACGCGGCGGGTGGTTGATCCCAAGCCCCAGCGCTCAGACGAGCAGCGTAGGCTGGGGGCTCGCACCCGCCTTCCCGGCTCAATCTTTGCGCCTTCGCGACCTTCTGTTCAATCGAACGCCGCGTAAGCGTCCCACGTGCGCGCTTGCGACGCGACAATCCAAAGACTTATATTCGCTCAGACTTCCAGTCATCGCCCGCCGCAAACTAAAGCACCGCACATTACGACAACCGCGCAAGGAAAAGCAACATGCCCAGGCGCTTTTCGACAGCACTCATCCTCGCCATCAGCGTCTCGCTCTACGCCAACGCCGCCGCCCTAGCGAAGCCCCCCGCCCTGCTCTTCGCCCACCGCGGCGGATCGTACGAGTTCGTCGAAAACACCCTCTCCGCTTTCGAGGGCAGCTACGAAAAAGGCCTCCGCGGCTTCGAAACCGACGTCCGCATGACAGCCGACGGCGAGCTCGTCATCCTCCACGACGACGACCTCCAGCGCATGTACGACGCCGCCGGCCCCGTCGAACGCCTGACCGCCGACAAGCTACGCTCCGTCGTCACCAAAAAAGGCGGCCGCCCCATGCTGTTCCTCGACAAGCTGCTCGCCTACTTCGCCGACAAGCCGGGGATTTATCTCGAACTAGAAATGAAGACCAACAACAAGTACCTGTATCCCGACGCACGCCTCGACGAGTACTGTCGAAAACTCCTCGCCGCCGTCCAGGCTCACCGACCAAAGAACTCGATCTATGTCCTCACGTCGTTCGACGAGCGCCCATTGCGAACGGTTCACACCCTGGACAAAAACGCCGAGCGACTGCTGATCACTGACGGCCCGTGCTCCCCTGAAATAGTGAACCGCGCGAAGGACCTCGACATCCACCGCATCGGCGTCCATATCGACGAAACGTCGCGCGCCGCCGTGCGCGACGCCCAAAAAGCCGGCATGCGCGTCAGTTGCTGGCCCGGCCACAACCTCAAGGATTACCAACTCGCCGTCGGCCTCGGCGTCGACGCCATCTGCACCGACATCCCCGTCGCCATCCAAACCTGGAAAGAAACCCACGAACGTCGCTAGCGACGGGGGGCGCCACCGCTGCCTAGTTCAGCAGTGCGAAGCACGGGGTGCCACTGGCATCCTGCCAGTGCAGAAGCAGGTACTCGTTCACCACTCTCTGTCCGTGACCACACCCTACCCAAACACATACCGATCCAAAAACGCATTCCGAAACTTCCCCTCCGGATCGTGCCGCGTACACAACTCCCGAAAGTCACGAATCCGCGGATACTGCCCGACCACCTTCTCACGGCTCCGCACGAACATCTTCCCCCAATGCGGCCGCGGCGCAAACCGATCCAGCGCCGCTTCCACAATCGGAATCGCTGCCACCACATCCGCATCATTGTCCGTCCACGTGAAGTGCATGCACGCACACTCGCGCTGGTACGCCGTGCTCATCCACCGCTCGTCGGCCCGCACCGTCCGAATCTCCGAAATCTGCAGCGCCTTGGCGATCTGATCCCCAACCCCATACAGCGCCCGGATCGCCTCGACCGCGTGCCGCCGGTCGATCAAATACTCGCTGTGTCGCTCCTTCCCTTTCGAAGAAGGCGGATGGTCCGGCCGAAAATGCGGCAGCCGCTCCCACGCCGGCCCCGGCACGCCCATCTGCGCCGTACACGCGCTCGCATCCATCGCCACAATCGGATGCCGATCGCGAGGCGCCGGCGTCGCCCCAAACCACCTTGCCCCAGGATTCCAATCCCCGTCGCTCGCCAGCCGCTTCACCCAAATCTCCGACACGCGATCGTCGCGCCACGTCGTGAACCCCGACACGCTATAGCCCGCCTTCACAATCTCATCGAAGTGCTCCGCGTACTCCGCCAGCGGCATGTTCTCCCACACCCATTGCCGCACCTCGAAGCTCGGCAACACCCGCAGCGTCGCCCGCGTCGCCAGCCCCACGGCGCCCAACCCCACGACCGCGCCGTTGAAATCCTCATCCCGCTCAGTCAACTCGACCCGCTCGCCGCGCCCATTGATAATCTCAATCGCCGTCACCGGCCCGGCAAGATTCCGCGTCCCGCTCCCATGCGTCGCCGTCGAAATGGCCCCCACCACGGTCACATGCGGCAGCGAAGCCAGATTCTCAACCGCTAAACCCTGCCGCTGGAGCTCCGGACACAACTCGGAGTACTTCACGCCCGTCCCAACGTCCACCGTCGCCTTATCGCCACTCACTGAAATCTGCTTGAAGTGCTCCAGCGACACAAGCGTTCCCGGCGTATCCGCAATCGGGCTGAACGAATGCCGGCTCCCCACCGCCCGCACGGCGCCGCTCTTCCGCACCAACTCCTGAAGCTCCTCCACGGTCTCCGGCCGACGAATCTCCTTGGCCGAAAACGTCACATTCCCAGCCCAATTCGTCCCGACCGAACTCCCGGCAGGAGCCGCCCCCAACGCCCTGCCAACGCCCGGCAGCATCGCCGCGCCCGCCCCAGCGGCCATCCACCGCAACACTTCCCGCCGCGATTGTCCATCCCACAACAACATTCTTCTCGCCCTCGAATACGTGCCGTAAAAAAATGACGTTGGCGATAAGGGCTACCCCTCGAGCAGCCGCCCTGCCCGACAAGAAACACCCGAGCGCGCGTTTGGGACTATGGCGCCATTATCTACCGAAATCAAGAACGCCGCGTGACGAA
>JAICUM010000001.1 GCA_025935855.1 Pirellulales bacterium
CGTGGGCGACTTCGCCGGCGACGTCCGTCAGCCGGAAGTTGCGCCCCGCGTAGCGGTACGTGAGCTTCGTGTGCTCCAGCCCTAACAGGTGCAGGATCGTCGCGTGCAGGTCGCGCATGTGCGTCTTCTGCTCGACGGCGATGTGGCCGAACTCATCGGTGGCGCCATACGAGAAGCCCGGCTTCACGCCGCCGCCGGCGAGCCACATGGTGAAGCCGCTGGGGTTGTGATCGCGGCCGGTGCCGTTGTTCTCAGCAAACGGATTGCGGCCGAACTCGCAGCCCCACCACACGAGCGTGTCCTCGAGCAGGCCGCGCTGCTTCAGATCGGCGAGCAGCCCAGCGATCGGCTTGTCGCAGGCCAGCGCGTGCTCCGCGTGCTTCGGCATGTTCGAGTGCTGATCCCAGGGCGGGTTGTTCGTGTTGTCGGTGTAGTTCACCTGGATGTAGCGGACCCCTGATTCGGCGAGCCGCCGGGCCATCAGGCAGCGGCGGCCGAAGTCGTCCGTCTCCTTGCGGCCGACGCCGTACAGGTCGAGCGTGGCTTGCGTTTCCTGCGACAGGTCGAGCGTTTCGGGAGCGTGCCGCTGCATGCGGAAGGCGAGCTCGTAGGAGTCGATCACCGCTTCCAACTCGGCGTCGTGCGGGTGATGGGCCAATTGCTCGCGGTTCAGCGACTGGATCAAGTCGAACTGCGCTTGCTGCTGGGGCTCGCTGCGCTGGCCGTTCAGCAGATAGCGGATCGTCGAATCCTTCGCGGGAATGCCGGCCCGGCCCACCGCGGTGCCCTGATACACCGGCGGCATGAACGCGGTGCCATAGTTTCGCGGGCCGCCGTTGGCCATCGTCGGCGAAAGGACAACGAACGCGGGCAGGTTGTCGTTCTCCGAGCCAAGGCCGTAGCTGCACCAGGCGCCCATCGAGGGCCGAATGAGATTGGTTGATCCCGTGTGGAGGAACAACGTGGCCGGACCGTGGGCGACGCCCTCGGTGTGCATGCCGTGGAGGAAGCACAGGTCGTCCACGCGCTTCGAGAGCTCGGGGAAGAGCGAGGAGGTCCACTTGCCGCACTGGCCTTGTTGGGCGAACGGCCAAAGCGATTTCATCACGCGGTTCTTGGCGCCCTTGCCGGTCTTGGCCAGGCTGCGGGCGTCGCTGAACTCGCGCATCTTGCCGTCTTCGCGGTCCAGGAGCGGCTTGTAGTCGAAGGAATCGACATGACTGACGCCGCCGGCCATGAACAGGAAGATCACCCGCTTGGCGCGCGGGGCGAAGTGCGGCGCCTTGGCCGAGAGCGGACTCGCGTCGGCTTGCTCGTGGAGCAACCCGGCGAGCGCGAGCGAGCCGAATCCGCAGGCCACGTCGCGGAGCATGCGACGGCGAGTGACGTCTCCATGTTGGCAGCAATCAGCCATGGCCCGATTGTAGCAAGCCCGCGGCGCGGGCGTCTGCATTAATTGGCTCTAATCGAGGTAGCGAAAATCAACGCAGCCGAAGAGGCCTTGATACAACTGCTCCCATCCGGCCAGTTTTCGCGTATCGCCGTCGATGCCATTGTCTTTTGGACGATGAATCGCCCAGCGGGCCATGGTGAGTTCGCGACGTGAGGGCGCGCGGCCAAGTGCTTCGCGAAAGGCCCGCGTGATCAGCTCATCTTCAGTTGAATTGTCGTCAGCGAGCGCCCGCTTGGCTGCCGCCTTGGCCTCTTCCATGACGAACGGGCTGTTCAGCATGAACAGCGCCTGCGGGGCCACGGTCGTCACATTCCGCTGGGAGACGGAGCGGTTCTGGTCGGCAAAGTCGAACACTTCAAACAGTTCGTGCATGCGGTTCCGAAACGCGGGGGTGTAGACGCTGCGGCGCGTGTCTTTGAACTGGTAGCCGTACTCCGCCGGGACGACGGCGCTCACCTTTTCCAACACGTCCTTGTTCATGTTCTGGCCGCCGTACTTGAAATCGAGCCGGCCGCTGGCCATGAGCATGGCGTCGCGGAGCGATTCGGCATCGAGCCGTTTACGGTTCATCCGCCAGAGGAGCCGATTCTCCGGATCGACGGCAGCCGCGGCGTCGTTGAACTCCGTGCTCATGCGATAGGCGTGCGACAGCGCCAGCTCACGGACGAGCTTTTTCGTGGACCAGCCTTGCTCCACGAAGCGTTGGGCGAGGTAGTCGAGCAGCTCCGGATGGGAGGGGAGCTCGCCGGTCGTACCGAAGTTGTCGAGCGTGCGCACCAGTCCCACGCCGAACAGGTAGTGCCACACGCGGTTCACGTAGACGCGCGCCGTGAGCGGATTCTGCGGCGAGGCGATCCACTGGGCGAGTTCCAGCCGGCCGCTGTGTTCGGCGGGCATGTTGGGCGAGCCGCCGGTCGTGGCGACTTGCAGCACGCCGCGTGGCACGGCGGGGCCGCGATGATGGACGCTGCCGCGGATGCAGATCTGGCAGTCTTCGATCTGCTTGGCGTCCTCAGCCGCCATGGCCACGGGCGCCGGCGAGCGGGCTTGGAGTTCTTTTAGTTGCTTGGTTAAGGCGGCGAGTTTTTTCTTCGCTTTGTCGGAACCAGACTCCGCCTTCGCGACTTTTAGCCTTTGCTTCAGCGCGGCGACTTTTGTTTCGTGAGCTTTTACCGCCTCGCGTTCGACGTCGGACATGGGGAGCGAACGCGTCACCCATTTCGAGACGTTTTCGTGGATGAGCACATGCGTGCTGCGGAGGATGCCGGCGAGAGCGTAGTAGTCGGCGGTGGGAATGGGATCGAACTTGTGATCGTGGCATCGAGCGCAGGTGACCGTCATGCCGAGCAGGCCGCGACCGATCACGTCGAGCTGCTCATCGACGACGTCCATTTCCAGCGCCGCCTTGTCCTGCTCCTCGTAGTTATGGGCGCCGAGGATGAGGTAACCGGTGGCGATCAGGTGTTCGCGCTCTTCTTCAGGCGTGTCGTGTGGCAGCAGGTCGCCGGCGATCTGCTCGATGAGGAACTGATCGACCGGCTTGTCGGCATTCACGGAGTTAAGCACGTAGTCGCGGTAGCGCCAGGCGTCCTTGAACAGGAGCGTTCGCCCGCCGCCGCTGGATTCGGCGAACCGGGCGACATCGAGCCAATGGCGGCCCCAGCGTTCGCCGAAGTGGGGCGCGGCGAGGAGCCGATCCACGACCCTTTCGTAGGCGTCGGCTGAAATGTCGTTGATGAAAGCATCGATCTCTTCGATCGTCGGCGGCAGGCCGATCAGATCGAAGGTGACACGCCGCAGCCATGTCTCGCGGTCGGCGTCTTTCGCCGGTTCGAGGTCGTGTGACTCGAGGTTCGTCAATACAAATTGGTCAATCGGCCCGCGCGGCCAGGAAATGTTCTTCACGGCGGGAGGGTCATGATGCTTCAGCGGTTGGAAGCACCAGAACTGCCGGCCCTGTTCGAGATCGATCGTTCCCGTGGCGGCGACAGGCGCCGCGCCGATGCGCGGGTCGGGCGCCCCGATCTTGATCCATTTCTCGAAGTCGGCGATCACGGCGTCGGGCAACTTCCCTGACGGCGGCATCTCGTACGATTCGTAGCGCAACGCCTCCAGCACCAGACTCTCTTCGGGCTTGCCGGGGACAATCGCGGGGCCGGTGTCGCCGCCCTTGAGCAGTCCCTCGCGGTTATCCACCAGCAGATTGCCCTTGAGCTTCTTCGCCTGCTGCGAGTGGCAGGCGTAGCATTTCTCAACGAGCACCGGCCGGATGTTGGCTTCGAAAAACGCTATGCCTTCAGCCGAAGGCTTGGCGGCGTCGGCGGCGTGTGCCGCGCCGGCGGCAACAAGTAGTAGAGAAAGACCGGTTGCGAGGCGCAGAGGAGTCAGCCAGGTTCGTGAACGGCAATACATGCGTCGTTGTCCGCCTGTCGCCGGGAGGGCGCCAATCGACCGCCTTGTTGGGCTCGAACGTGCCCTTCCAAACTAACTGATGGCAACGTGAAAATGAAGGCCGAGCTTGCTTCCAATATCCGGCGGCGAAGCCCTCAATAGCGGTGGCAGACCGCCTCGGTTAGGCTAAAAAGATCAACATTCTCACGATCAACCTTGCCGGAACACTCCAGCAGATGAAGTATTTCGTTGGCTTAATCGTTCTGATCCCCGGCTTGCTCTCAGTCAGCGTTGTGCAGGCTGACGACGCGGCGGCGCCGGCCGTTTCTTCGGACGCCGAAATTGCCGCCAAGGCGGTGCATCTGCCGCAGGGATTTTCGATAACGGCCGTGGCGAGCGAGCCGCATTTGGCCAATCCGGTGGCGTTTTGCTTTGATCCGAAGGGCCGGATCTTTGTCGCCGAGACGTATCGCGTTCACAAGGGCGTTGAGGACAACCGGCTGCACATGGATTGGCTGGACGACGACCTGGCGGCCAAAACCGTGGCCGATCGCCGGGCGTACGTCGTGCGCCGCATGGGCAATCAAATTGGCCACTACACGAAGTTCAGCGAACAAGTGCGATTGCTGGATGATCGCAATGGCGATGGCCGTTATGAGACGTCGAGCGTCTTCTCCACCGGCTACGACAAGATTGAAGACGGCGCCGCAGCGGGCGTGTTGTGGGTCAACGATCGGCTGTTGTTCACGTGCATCCCATCACTGTGGGAGCTGCGGGACGCGGACGGCGATGGCCAAGCGGAACAGCGGCGAGCGCTGGCGACAGGCTTCGGCGTTCACTTTGCCCTGTTTGGGCATGACTTGCACGGGCTGAAGCTGGGGCCGGACGGCAAAGTCTATTTCTCGATCGGCGATCGCGGGTTGCAGGTTGATACGCCGCACGGCACGCTTTCCAATCCGAACTCCGGCGCGGTGATTCGCTGCAACCCGGACGGCAGCGACATGGAGCTATTCGCCACGGGGCTGCGCAATCCGCAGGAGTTGGCGTTCAACGAGCTCGGCGATTTGTTCACCGTTGATAACAACTCGGACTCGGGCGATCGCGCTCGGCTGGTGCATATCGTCGAGGGAATGCAGGCTGGGTGGCGGATGTCGTATCAATATCTGCCGGATCGCGGGCCGTTCAATCGCGAGAAAATTTGGTATCCGCAGAATGACGAGCAGCCAGCGTCGATCGTGCCGCCGGTTGAAAATTTGGGCGACGGTCCTTCCGGGCTTACTTACTATCCGGGCACGGGGCTGCCGGCGAAGCACGCGGGGTCGTTTTTCTTGTGCGACTTTCGCGGCACGCCGGGGTTGAGCGGCGTGCGGGAGTTCTCCGTAAAGCCGAATGGCGCAACGTACAAACTTGATCGCGATGATTGGTTTATCCAGGATATGCTGGCGACGGATTGCGATTTCGGGCCGGACGGCGGGCTGTATGTGGCCGACTGGATCGAAGGCTGGGGCGGCGTCGGCAAGGGCCGCATTGACCGCGTGGTGAGCGATGATTCGGCGGCGACGAAGGAGCGGCTGGCGACGGCGGAGGCGCTCAAGGCGATTCCGAGCGAGCCGGTTGCTGAGCTACCTGCGCTGCTCGGACATGCGGACATGGCGGTGCGACTGGCGGCGCAGCAGCGGCTTGTCGCGGCCGGACTTTCGTCGGCGGAGTTGTTTTCCAAGGTTGCATCGCCCAACGATTCGCCACGGCTTGCGCGGCTGCATGCCATTTGGGGACTGGGCCAGCTCGCCGAGCAGGATTCTAAGTTGTTCACAACGCTGGTCGCGCTGCTTGGCGATGATGACCCAGAGATAAGAGCGCAAGCGGCCAAGACGCTCGAACACGCGGACAAACTGGGCAACGATCAGCGCGAATTGATTTCCAAGCAGCTGCTGCCGTTGTTGACGGATGAATCGCCGCGCGTGCGAACATTCGCGGCCATCACCTTGGGCAGACTGAAATTCGAGGCAGCGCTTCCCCCACTCTTGGCCTTGGCTCGAGACAATGACAACAAGGACGCGGTGATACGTCATGCGGCCTCCTTTGGGTTGGCCGAATCGCAAACGGCTGAAGCACTTGTCGCGGCGGCCGCGAAGGCGGGCGCTGCGGAGCGGCTGGCCATCGCGGTGGCGCTGGGCCGACAGAAATCGCCGCTGGTTGCGAAGCTGCTGAATGACTTGAATGAGCGCGTGCGGCTGGAAGCGGCCCGCGTGATTTGGGACAAGCCGATTCCAGAGGCTTACGCGGCGCTGGCCAGCATTCTTGACGCGGCGCCGTCGTCCGATGAGCCGCTTGTACGGCGTGCGCTTGCTGCGAACCAGGCGGGGCGCACGGCGGATAATTTGCGGGCGATGGTCCGCTGTGCGTTGCGGCCTGATTTGAGTGCCGCGATGCGCGACCACGCCTGGGGGCTGATTCGCCAATGGCCGTCGCCGTCGCCGCGTGACCCGGTGCATGGCGATTGGCGGCCGATCGCTTCGCGGCCTGCAGAGGAAGCCAGGGCGGTGCTGCAAGAAATGCTGCCAAAGATTCGTGAACGCGGCGCGGAAGGCGCCGTTGGCATTGTGGTCGCCGCCGAGCTTGGCGTACGCGAGGCATTCGCTTCGCTGATGGAAATCATCGAAACGCAGTCGTATCCGCAGGAGCTACGCGCCCGCGCGGTGGCGGCCATTGGCGGGGCAGAGGAGGCCGTCGCGTCGCAAGCGATTGACGCGGCGCTCAAATCCGAGCGACCCGAGGTGCGTTCCGCCGCGCGGCGATTGCTCGTGCAGCGATTCCCCGCGCGGGCCGTGGAACCGCTTCGAACCGCGGCCGAATCGGCAACGATGCCCGAGCGGCAGACGGCGATCGATTTGCTGGCGACCATTGATCGCCCGGAAGCGGCCGAAGTGGTTGCCCATTGGATGGAGCGAGTCAGCAAAGGCGATTGCCCACCGGAACTGGTGCTCAATGTGCTTGAGGCGGCGGCTAAGTCGAAAGATCCGAGGCTTGTTGCCGCTCAGAAAACGTACTCGGAAAAACTTGCCGCGGCCGGCCCCGTGGCGGCGCAAAGCGCCTCGCTCGTCGGTGGCGACGCCGAACGCGGGCAGAAGCTATTTTCCGAAAGCGAGGCGTTGGCGTGCCGGCGCTGCCACGGCGTCGTGACAGGGAAGGTGCTTGTGGGCCCTAACCTGGCCGACGTGGGATTGCGGCGAACTCGCAATGAACTTCTCGAATCGATCGTGGCGCCGAACGCCAAGATCGCCGAAGGCTTCAAGACGACGGTGTTCCTGCTCGACACCGGCAAAGTCGTCGCCGGGATTTTGAAGCGTGAGGACGCCAAGCACGCGGTGCTGATGGACTCCGAGAACAAGGAAATCGACGTCGATCTCGCGGAGGTTGAGAATCGCAGTGAAGGTTTGTCGGCGATGCCGCAGGATATTGCCAAGCAGCTTTCGCCGCGGGATCTGCGCGACTTGGTGGAGTATCTGACGACGCTTCGGACGCCGAATACGCCGGCGGCCGAACAGCCAAAAGACAGCGCCCACGCCGCGGCGGCGCAGTAGCGGCGGTTTTTAACCGCCGCGTGAAGTGCGATTGGCAACCTCGCTCGTACTTCCTTGATACGGCGGTTGGAAACCGCCGTTACGATTGGTTTTTCAGCCTCATGTAGAGTTCTTGAACCGTCGGCATGCAGCAGCGTCCGTCGGCGGCGAGCTTAGCGCAGCGGGCTTCCGCCGATTTTGATTTCGCAAAGAGCTCGCGAATACAGATTGGCTTTTCCGCTTGAGCGTCCGCTTCGACATCGTCGTAGGCGAGGCCGAAACAGGCGCACATTGGCGCGTCGAGATCCTTGGGGTAAACCGGCGCGCTCAACTCGTCTACAAGAACCACCGCTTCGAACAAGTTGAAGTAGGCGACGTCGCAGCGCGGGAAATTGCAGAACCAAGCGGAGTCGCCCATTTTGTTGCGCGACTCGGGCTTGATATGCACATCGAGCGGGCCGTGCTCTACCGGGACGCCCAGCGCGCCGCAGCGCGGGCAGAACGCGCGCCCATCGAAGTCAGGCTCGCGGACGAAGGCTTTGTTCATGGTGAGTGGTCCTGAGGTCGAGCATCTGACGCATGTCCGTGCCTAAGCCGGCGATGCTAGCTGGCATTATCCGCAAAATCGTTAAACTCCGCCGTCGCCGGGCGTCGAATTGAGGAGAGGCCGTTTCGCACGGAAAGGCTCTCATTGTCTGTTCGCATAGGTGCGCCTTGCACACGTTCTCCTTCAAGTTTGGCCACGGTTCTAGCACGAGGGCAAGTTGCCGGTTGGCGATTGCCGTGGGGCTGCTTGCGTGGCAGGCGTTGGCGGTGCGCGTCGAGGCCGATGAATTACTGGCTGACAGCTATCAGCCGGCCGATGCCGCGGCGAGCGGACTAGCCGCCAGCGGCCCGGCGGAAAGCCTGTTGCCGCAGCAGCCGCTGTCGATCTCGCCCATCGTCGAGTCAACGGCGGCGCCACTGGTTGCTGAACCGGTCATCGCGGCGCCTCCAATGGCCATGGCTCAGCCGGATGTCGACCCTTATCACGGGATGCCGCAGGTGGCGCCGGTGAGTTGGATTTCGGGGCCGTACTTTCGGGCCGGCGCATTGTCTGGCATCAACGGCGGGTTATTCAAAGGCATGGGCCAAGGGTACACGATCGGCGGCGGCTATCGGCAGCCGCTGGGGCCGGAGATCGCGGGCAATCGTGTGTTCTTTGACCTTGGCGGCTCTTACCAGTCGGTGTTCGGACACAACGAGCAATTCATTCCCGAGAACTTCGTCCACACGCCGCTACCCGCTGGCATTGGCCCGGTGACGGTGAACCGGCTGGAGACCAGCCGCGTGGCAAACCTGAGAGAAGTTCGGCAAGCGGCGATGAATGTGGCCGTCGGCTGGTACTGGGGACCGCCGCTGGACGATCGAGCGGCGGATCCGCAGCTGCGGTTCGCCACGCGCATCGGGGGGCGATTTGGGCATGCGCGCGGACACTTTCTGGAAGAGCAGTTACCTGTCACGCTTGTCTCGAATAGCTTTCAGTCGGAAGCGCTGGTCCAAATTACGTACGAACGCAAGGATACATTCGGCGGGTTATTCGTCGGCACGGAGGCGATTCTCTTGAATCGCGATTACGCGATCGGCCACGTGCAGTGGACGATCGACGCTCAGTACACGAACGACTGGCTGGAATTCGGCGGCGGCTTGTGGAAGGGCAGCTTGGGAACGGCGGCCGTGACGAGCGGATTTATGCTGTCATGGTGAGTTGTTTTCTCACCGATGCACACGTCGGAAAGGTAGCGGTTAGAGCTCCTTTTCGCCCGTCAGTTTTCGCAGTATGTGGCGTGCGAGCGACTCCTTAATTTCTCGATGCCTCGGCACCGGCTGTGAGATGCCAGTCGCCGGATTACGATACCAGTCATGCTTTGCGCCATGGCGAACGAGGATGCAGCCTGCTTCCTCTATCTTCTTGATGAGATCGATTCGCTTCACGGCAAGACCAGCTCGTCAACTTTTCGTATGCCTGGTACTTGTCCGCTCTGAAAGTCCTCGTAGAGATCCTTTAGGTGATCTTTTAGATCCTCAAGTGATGATCCCTGGGTCCAGTAATCAGGATAAATTTCCAAATACCCGAGCCAAGCATCCTCATCCTGCCAGTAGACGAAGCGAAGCGTTTGCATAGAAGCAGTCCCGAACTGGAGCGACAGTTATTCCTTAATTATATCCTTCACCGTCATGCCGCCCGGAATCATGGGCAGCACGTGCTCCTGATACGGCGTGGCCGCATCGAGGACATACGGACCGTCGTAGGCCAGCATTTCTTCAAGCGCGGCCGGCAAGTCGGCTTTCTTATCCACATAGGCGCCGCCGCAGCCGAAGCCTTTGGCGATGCCGACGAAGTTTGGATAGCGGCGCGCCGGGTCCATCGGGCCGATGCCGTCGCCTTTGCCGGACCACTCGGGATTGTCGATCGGCCCAAGGTACGTGTGGGCGCGGTTGCCTTGCATGAAGCGGTCTTCCCACTGAACGACCATGCCAAGGTGCTGATTGTTCAGGAGCAGCACTTTCACCGGCAGCTTTTCACAAACGCAGGTGGCCAGTTCCTGAACGTTCATCAGGAAGCTGCCGTCTCCGTCGATGTCGATGCAAAGCCGGCCGGGATACGCCGCCTGGGCGCCCATCGCAGCCGGCAGACCAAAGCCCATCGTTCCCAGGCCGCTGCTACACAACCAATTCCGTGGTTGGTCGAACTTGTAGAACTGGGCGGCCCACATCTGGTGCTGGCCGACGCCCACGGCGATGACGGGGTCCTTTTCATGGGCGATTTCCCACAGCGTGCGGATGGCGTGCTGCTGGAGAATGCCCTCGTACTTCTGGTCGTACTTGAAAGGCTCCTCGGCTTTCCACTTCAGGCACTGCGCGACCCACTCGGAGATGTCTTCCGGCGCCTCGACGATCTTGTTGAGCTCGTCGAGGGCGTACTTCACGTCGCTGCACACCGGGATGTGGGCCGGCTTGTTCTTGTTCAGCTCTGAGGCGTCGATATCGACGTGGATAATCTTGCCGTGCTTGCAGAACTCTTCGACCTTACCGGTGACGCGGTCGTCGAAGCGGACGCCCAGCGCGATTAGCAGGTCCGCCTGGTCCACGGCATAGTTGGCATAGATCGAGCCGTGCATGCCGAGCATGTCGAGCGACAGCCGATCGGTGGATGGATAAATGCCCAGCCCCATCACGGTGGTGGTAATGGGGATGCCGGTTTTCTTGACGAGCTTGCGCAGGGCGTCGCTGGCTTCCGCGGTGACGACGCCGCCGCCGGCGTAGATGATCGGCCGGCGGGCGCGCTTGATGGCCGCCGCCATTTGATTGATCTGCTCAGGGCGGGCCTTGGGCGTTTCCACCGAGTAACCCGGCAGGTTGAGTGGCTCGTTGTAGTTCGGAGTGCACTTGGCGAGTTGTACGTTCTTTGGAATGTCGATGAGCACGGGACCGGGGCGGCCGGTGGTGGCAATTAAATACGCCTCCCGAACGACGCGAGCGAGGTCGTTCACGTCGGTCACCAGGTAATGGTGCTTCGTGATGCCGCGGCAGACTTCGACGATTGGCGTTTCCTGAAACGCGTCGGAGCCGATGACGGCGGTCGGGACCTGGCCGGTGATCGCCAGGAGCGGAATGCTGTCGAGCTTCGCGTCGGCAATGGCGGTGACAAGGTTCGTGGCGCCGGGGCCGCTGGTGGCCATGCAGACGCCGACTTTCCCCGTGCTGCGGGCGTACCCTTGGGCGGCAAAGCCGCCGCCTTGCTCATGGCGGGGCAGGATGGTGCGCAGGCGGTCGCCAAAACGGGTGAGGGCCTGGTGCAGTGGCATGCTGGCCCCGCCGGGATAGGCAAAAATTACCTCGACGCCGTGATTCACCAGCGACTGCACGAGGATGTCGGCGCCGGAGGTCACTTCGGTTTTGGTGCGGGGCTTTTCGATGGTGGCCATGAGGGATGCCTTCGGAGGCGGCTGAGGGTCGTAAACCTGTTTATGGTAAGCCGGTTAGGGGCGGGAAACAACCTGACGGCGGACGCCGCTGAGATCAGCCGGGTCGTTAACCGGCGGCTCAGTGGTGAGCCGGGAAAGTCGTTTCGGGTTCGCGGCGAAATGCCCGGGGCTAGCCGGCCACGCGGCGCGGGATCGTGAACGAATACAGGACGACGACGGCGCCGCCGCCCATGAGGCTCCACGGAGCCCAATCGGGCGGCATGACCACGCGCTGAACCGCGGCGGGGTCGCCTTCGGGGCGCTTGAGGACGGCCCGCTCCACAAACAGGGCCTCAAGCCCCAAGAGGCAGCAGTAGACTCCCAACGCGAGGAATAACGAGCGAAACATCGTGCAAGCTCCTTGCGGCATTCGCGCACTTTCCGCATTTACGCCAGAATGTCTTAAACCAAGCGTGAGCCGCATCGCCAGGCTTTTCCCACTATCGGCGAGTGATGCTGGCGCCCTACATGGACCTGTCGGCTTGGAGCGGTGGCGCACGTCGTTCCGGCTGTGCGGCTGCGCGAATTGCTGCCGGCTGAAACGCCTCCGGTGCTCGTCTTGAGCCGCTGGTGACGATTCCGTAGCATGTCCGACCCTCGTCAGCGCCCACCGCAGTTGAGACTCAGGCCCCATGTCAGAAAAGCTCACCGCCCTCATTACTTGCAAGAACGAGCGGACGAACATTGGTCCCTGCCTGGATTCGGTGGCCGGGATTGCCAATGAGTTGTTGGTGGCAGACTCCGGTTCGACCGACGGCACGCTCGGCTACCTGCGCGCCCGCGGCGATTGCCGGATTATTTACGGGGACTACACGACGTCCGGCGATTTTAAGAACTGGGCGATTCCCCATGCGACGCACCCGTGGGTGCTGATCCTCGATTCGGACGAGCGCGTGACGCCGCGATTGGCGGCGGAGATTAAGGAGCTACTGGAGAAGGGGCCGGACCACGACGGGTTCTGGGTCGGACGGACGAATCACTTGATGGGGCATCGGGTGCGCTATACCGATTGGGCCCGCGACAAACTCGTGCGACTCTTCCGGCGGGACCTCGGGCGCTACGAAGGGCCGAGCGATCATGGCGACGTGGTGGTGTCGTCCGGTAAGGTAGGCGTGCTCCGCTCGCCGCTGGACCATTACACGATCTGGTCGTGGTCACACTACATGGCGAAGTTCGATCGATACACGCGCGTGCAGGCTGAGCATTGGCACGCGGCCGGGCGTAAGCCGAGCTGGCGGAGGATGCTGATCCAGCCGCCGCTGCGCTTCCTGCGCGACTATGTGATGCACTTGGGCTTTTTAGACGGCTCGGTCGGCATTCAGATCGCGTGGACCAGCGCCTTTTACAGCTTCATGAAGCAGGCCCGACTGTGGGAACTGCACAACGCGCGCAAGCAAAGCGACGTGGAAGGTGACGCGATGGCGGCCTCCGAGGCGAAGGGGACGCCGCCGCCAAAGAGTGCGCCGCGGAAAGCGGCATAGATCGGCTCTCGTTGATACAATCGCGGCATGGGTGAATCGCCGCGACGCTGGTTCCGCTTCCGCATTCGCACGCTGCTGTTGCTGACGCTTGTCACGGTCATCGTGATGACCTGTTACTCCTATTGGTCGGACTACTCTGACCAGGCGGCGCGCCGGCAGCGGGAACTTCTGGCGCCGGCCAAGGGCGCCTATTGCACTGTGTTCTTGGATCCGGCGGCCGCGGCTGATGGCGATAAGTTCGTCTTCGGGCGTTTCTTTCTGATGAACGACGAGTGGCTGGTGCTCGATGGCGAGAACAAGCGACAGGAGTGGATTCCAAGGAAGTACGTGAAGCGGCTGCAGGTGGACGCTGCTCGCTAAGACGTCGTCGAATTCCACTAGTCGGAGGCCCACGGCCTCCGGGACATCCCGGACGGCGTGGCCGTCCGGCTAGTCGAGGTGTTCGCGCGACATTAAACGCATAGATTCGGCTACTCAGATACTGGCACACGGCATAGAATCCTGCCGTGGCGACGGAGACGGTCGCGGGGCCAGCCGAAGACGCGTTAGCGGTTCTTCGCAGCTTGCCCGCACAATTGGAAGCGCACGCCGGCTTTTCCGAGGTGCTTGCGAGCCTGACTAAGGGTCAGGCCGGCACGCTCGGCGGAGTCTGGGGGTCTTCGCGCGCGCTGGTCGCGGCGGCTTTGGCCAGCCACTGCCCGGGCACTTTGGTCGTGGTGCTGCCGCACACCAACGAGGTCGATTCGCTGTGCGAGGACCTCAAGCTTTTCATTGACTCGGAGAACGAGTGCTTGCCGGCCTGGGAAAGCGACGCCGGCGAACGGCTGGTCTACGACGAAACGTTCGGCCAGCGGCAGCGGTTGCTGAAGCGGTTGGCGGGGGATTTGATCGCTGGCCGTAGTCCGGTTTCTCCGAAACCGGAATTCGAGTCTTTGCCACGGCGAATCTCCGATCGGAGCGACTCGGCTGCGGCATCGGGATTCGAGTCTCGGAGAGACTCGGCTACCGTAGGACCGCGGATTGTTGTTACGTCGATTCAGTCGTTGTTGCAGCCGATGCCGTGCCGGGAGGAGTTGGCTGGCGCGACGCGTCGACTGGCCGTTGGCCAGCGGTTGGATGTTGAGGGGTTCACACGGTGGCTGGTTGAGCGCGGCTGCCACGGGACGACGGCCGTGGAGTTGCCGGGCGAGTTTTCGCTACGCGGCGGCATTCTGGACGTCTTTCCTCCGGACGCCGTTGACCCTTTGCGCATCGAGCTGTTCGACGATGAGATTGAATCGATCCGCACGTTCGACGTGGCTACGCAGCGCAGCTTGGAAAGCTTGCGTCAAGCGGATATCACGGTGCTCGACCCGAAGGGGAAGTACCGCACGCACTTCTCAAGCTACTTGCCGCCGGGCAGTTGGTTCATGCTCGTCGAGCCGGCTGATTTGGACGAGGAAGGCCGGCACTACCACCGCCGGCTGGAACGGCCGGAGGATTTCTTCGCGACCTCGACGACGCTACGGGAGATCTACAAGTTTCCGTCAGTGACGGCCGCTGGCGTACCGGCGGGGTCGTATGAGACGACGGCGCATTTGCAGTTCGAATCTGTCGAGCAGTTCAGCGGCGATGTGTCACGGGTGCGGGGCGAACTGGACTCGGCGTCAGCGGGGCAGCAGGTGTATCTGGTCTGCGACACGGAGGCGGAGGTCGAGCGGCTGGAGGAAGTGTTTCGCGAGACGAAGCTCTCCGGCGAAAAACGGCTGCATTTCGTGCGCGGACGATTGGCGCATGGGTTCCGCGTACATAGCCCAGCCATTCTGGCTGGGCGTCCGGCCAGGATGGCCGGGCTATCTGGCGGCATCATTCTGATTAGCGCGGCGGAGCTGTTTCATCGGCAGGAGCTGGCGCGGCCGTCGCAGCGCGTCACCGGCCGGGCGATCGACAGCTTTTTGCAGCTCCGCGAAGGCGACTTGGTCGTTCACCTGGCGCATGGCATTGGCCGTTATCGCGGACTGAAACTGCTCGACAAGGAGGATCGGGCCGAGGAGCACCTGGAACTGGAATACGCCGAGGGGACGCGGATTTTCGTTCCCACGAGCAAGATTGACCTGGTACAGAAGTACGTCGGCGGGCGGAAAGCCAAGCCGGCGCTGGCGAAGATCGGCGGCACGGCGTGGCTGCGGCAAAAAAAGGCGGCCGAGCGGGCGGTCGAGGACCTGGCCGTCGATATGTTGCAGTTGCAAGCAGCGCGCGAATCGCGGCCGGGCATTGCGTTTCCGGAGGATACGCCGTGGCAACAGGAATTCGACGCGGCGTTTCCTTACCAGGAAACCGAGGATCAATTGTCGGCCATCGACGCGATCAAGGCCGACATGGAACAGCATAGGCCCATGGACCGGCTGCTGTGCGGCGACGTGGGCTTTGGCAAGACAGAGCTAGCGATTCGGGCGGCGTTCAAAGCAATCGACGCGGGGTACCAGGTGGCGGTCCTCGTGCCGACGACGATTCTCGCGGAACAACATCGTCGGACGTTCACGCAGCGGATGGCGGAATTCCCGTTTCAGATCGCGGCGATCTCGCGGTTTTGCACCGCCAAGGAAGAACGGCAAATCCTCGAGGCGACGGCCAATGGACAGATCGATCTGTTGATCGGCACGCATCGCCTGGCATCGCCGGACGTGAAATTCCAGAACCTGGGCCTGGTGATCATCGACGAAGAACAGCGGTTCGGCGTGGCGGTGAAGGAGCGGCTCAAGGCGCTGCGTTCCAGCGTTGACGTGCTCACCATGACGGCGACGCCGATTCCGCGCACGCTGCACATGTCGCTGTTGGGCGTGCGGAGCATCTCGAACTTAGAAACGGCGCCGAAGGATCGGCTGGCGGTCGAAACGCGGATCGCGCGCTTCGACGATGCGCTCATTCGCCATGCGATTGTTCGCGAGCTGAACCGTGGCGGGCAGGTGTACTTTGTGCACAACCGCGTCCACGACATCGAAAAGGTGCGGCACGAGCTCGAGCGAATTGTGCCGGAGGCGACGATCGGTATCGGCCACGGGCAGATGAACGAATCGGAGCTCGAAGAAGTAATGCTGGGCTTCGTGCGGCATGAGTTCGACATTCTGTTGGCGACGACGATCGTCGAAAGCGGTCTCGACATTCCCAATGCGAACACGATCTTCATTGACGACGCCGATCGATATGGGCTGGCCGACTTGCACCAACTGCGGGGCAGGGTAGGTCGGTACAAGCACCGGGCCTACTGCTACTTGCTCGTGGACCAAGGACGGCACTTATCGCCGGAGGCGGCGCGGCGGCTGCGAGCCATCGAGGAGTTCAGCCAGATGGGCGCTGGGTTCGCCTTGGCCATGCGCGACCTGGAGCTGCGCGGCGCCGGCAATTTACTCGGCACGCAACAGAGCGGGCACATCGCCGCCGTTGGTTACGAGCTTTACTGCGCGCTTCTCGAAAAGACGATCCGCGAGTTGAAGCACCTGCCGCCACGGGACTCGGTGGAGGTGTCAATCGACCTGCCGGTGATTGCGTACTTTCCTGAGCGGTATTTGCCGGACATGCGGACGAAAATCGACCTGTACCGCCGACTGGCGCGCACGGCGAGTGAAGCCGAGTTGGAAGATTTTCAAGCCGAGCTAGCGGACCGCTTTGGCGAACCGCCAGCGCCGGTGGAGCAATTGGTGGAATTGGCGCGGCTGCGGATTTGGGCGCATCGTCGCAAGATCGAGGCGGTACACCTGGAGGGCAAGTACGCGGTGCTCACCTATTCCAGTCGGACCGAGCTGAACAAGCTGCTGGCAAAGAGCGGCGGGCAGCTTCGCGTGGCGGATGAGCGCGGCGCGTATCTGCCGATTGAGCGGGAAATAAACGACCCGGAAGCAGTGCTGGCGCGGCTGAAATCACTCTTGCGGCCGGACGCGGCCCGTTCCTAGAATCCCGCCGCTTGGGCGTGCGCGCGTCGCGCATGCTGTGCGCGTGCGCGCACCCTTTTCCTTGTCTTGGCGGCGATCTCTCGTGCGGCAGGTGCTGAGATTTCTGATCGTAACGGCACTGTCCGCATACGCGGCATCGCCGCTCGTCGCGCAGACTTCCTCGCCGTTCGATCCGCCGCCGTTTCCGACCGCCGGCGGGCCGTCGTCGCCGCAGGCGGCGGCCGTCTCGAATCAACTTGATTCCGGCCCGGTAAGCGCATCCGGCGCTCCAGCCGCGACATTCGTCGCGCCACATGATTTAGCTGAGGCGAGCTCCGACTCTGGCGCCACGCAGCCGGCAAAAAAAGCGATCGCGGTGCCGGAGGATGCGAAGCCGATCGAAGGCAGCCAGATCATCGCCCGTATTGAAGATCAAACAATCCTTGCCAGCGACGTGCTCTGGCAAGTAAATCAGATGATCGCGATGAGCGCACGTGGACCGCTGCCCCCGGCTCAATTGGCTGAAGTGCAGCAAATGCTCATGCGAAAAATGGTGCTGCAGCTAATTGACACAAAGCTATTGTTCGGCGCATTCAAGCACAACGTGCCGCCCGAAGCACTGCCCAACATTCAGAAGCAGCTGGCGGAGCCATTTGAAAAGATTCAGGTTCCTCGGCTGACCGAGATGTTCAAAGTGAAGGACCGCGTGGAGCTTGAGGCCGCGTTGGCCAAGTCGGGCGGCTCGATTAAAGTCGTCCAGCAGCAATTCTTCGAGAAAGAAGTCGCCGGCGAATGGCTGCGACAAAAGACAGGCAAGCCGAAGCCCATTTCGCACGAGGAGATGCTCGCCTATTACCAGGACCATCTGAAGGAATACGAATACCCGGCCCAGGTGAAATGGGAAGAGTTGATGGTGCGATTCGATAAGTGCAAGAGCCGCGAAGAGGCGTGGCAAAAGCTCGCCGAGATGGGCAACGACGTGTGGAAGCAAGTCGCCGCAAATCCCGGCGTGCGCGGAGCCGTGTTCGCGACCGTCGCCAAGGCGAAGTCGGACGGATTCACCGCGGCGGACGGCGGCCTGCAGGATTGGACGACGCTAGGCTCGCTGAAGTGCGAAGAATTGAACTCCGCCATTGCGAACTTGCAACTCGGCCAAATGAGCGACGGCATCGAAAGCGAGCTTGGGTTTCACATTGTCCGCGTGCTGGAGCGCAAAGCGGCCGGCCGCACGTCATTCATTGACGCGCAGGCCAAAATCCGCGAAACGCTCGAAGCCGAACAGAAAGACGCCCTGCTGACCGCCGAGTTGGCCAAACTGCGAAAAACCGCGCGGGTCTGGACCGTGTGGGACGGCGAGCTCATCGGCGATCGCTTGGCGGAAGTCTTATCCAAAAAGGACAAACGCTAGGGGTTGGGAGCCGTTTGCAATTAGCCGTTGGAAATGGCGGAGACTCTCTAGCCGCAAAAGACTCCCGACGCCGTTTTCCATCGCGCCTCTCGCGTCTTTTGCGCCGATTGAACCGGCCCACCTCCGCCGGTACACTTCAGTGCTCCTGTGGCGTGTGGTGCTTACCAAAATGTAAGCACACGTCGCTCGTTTGTCGCGGTTCCGTGCCCGCTGGAAGGACTGCCTCGATGGCTGAGGTCGCCAAACTTAAGACGCCTGACGGCAAGGAACTCGACTTGCCGATCGTCGAGGGAACCGAGCGCGAACGCGCGCTGGACATCAGCAAACTGCGCAGCTCGGCCGATTTGATCACGCTGGACGAAGGCTACGTCAACACCGGTTCGTGTACCAGCGCCATCACGTTCCTGGACGGCGAAAAGGGCATCCTTCGCTACCGCGGGTATCCGATCGAACAACTTGCCCAGCAGTGCCACTTCATGGAAGTTTGCTATCTGCTGATTTACGGCGAGCTGCCGACGCACGAACAGTTCGAGAACTTCAGCCGCACGCTTCGCCGGCATACGCTGCTGCACGAGGACATGCGGCTGTTTTACGACGGCTTCCCGCGCGACGCCCACCCAATGGCGATTCTGGGCTCCGTCGTGGGCGCCATGTCTACGTTCTACCAGGACTCGCTCGATCCGCATGACCCTGACCAGGTGGATATCTCGATCGTGCGGCTACTGGCCAAGCTGCCGACGATCGCGGCGTTTGCCTACAAGAAGTCGGTGGGCCAGCCGTACGTTTATCCGAGCAACGACCTGTCGTACTGCGCGAACTTTCTGCGCATGATGTTCGCAGTGCCGAGTGAGCCGTATGAAGTCGATCCGGATTTTGTCAGCGCTCTTAACCTGCTCCTAATCGTACATGCCGACCACGAGCAGAACTGCAGCACTTCGACCGTCCGGATGGTGGGTTCCTCGCTGGCTAATTTATTCGCGTCGATTTCAGCGGGCATCAGCGCCCTTTGGGGACCGCTGCATGGCGGGGCCAATGAAGCTTGCGTGCAGATGCTGGAGCAAATTCGCCGCGATGGATCGAATGTAAAGAAGTACGTCGATATGGCGAAGGACAAGCACAACAACTTCCGGTTGATGGGCTTCGGCCATCGCGTGTACAAGAATTTTGATCCGCGGGCGAAGATCATCAAAGCAGCCTGCGATAAAGTGCTGGCCAAGCAAAAGGTCCGCGATCCGATCTTCGACGTGGCCGTGGAGTTGGAACGGGTGGCGCTTTCCGATCCTTACTTCATCGAGCGGAAACTGTATCCGAACGTCGATTTCTATTCCGGCGTGATCTACCGCGCCATTGGGATTCCGCTGCAGATGTTCACCGTGCTGTTCGCCATTGGCCGGCTTCCCGGGTGGATCGCCCATTGGGTGGAGATGCATGCCAGCCCGACGACGAAAATCTGCCGGCCGCGGCAGATTTATATCGGCCCGACGGAACGGCCGTTCTTGCCGATGGATAAGCGCTGAGCGAGTCGCGCTGTGCTAGTTCAGACCGACTCGTTGTCGAAGCACTATGGTCGAATGGCGGCGCTAAGTGATTGCTCGTTGGAGGCTTCACGCGGCGAGATTGTCGGTCTTTTGGGACCGAACGGCTCCGGCAAAACAACGTTGCTGCGGCTGTTGATGGGCTTCCTCAAGCCGTCGGCAGGACGCGCGACGATTGAGGGGCTGGATTGCTACCGGCAATCCGTCGAAGTCCATCGCCGGATCTCCTACTTGCCGGGCGAGGCGCGGCTGTTTCGGCATCTCAACGGTCGCGAGACCCTTGAGTTTTTTGCGAAGCTGCGGCCATCGGCAAGTCTTGAGCGCTCGCTGAAGCTGGCGAGCCGGCTGCAGCTGGACTTGTCGAGACGGGTGCGGCAAATGTCTACCGGTATGCGGCAAAAACTCGCGCTGGCCGTCGCACTGACGCCCGATGTGCCGCTGATGATTCTCGATGAGCCGACGGCGAATCTGGATCCGACCGTTCGCCGAGAGGTCGTTGAGTTAGTTCGCGAAGCGTGTTCGGCCGGAAAGTCGGTCCTGTTCTCTTCGCACGTGCTTTCCGAAGTGGAGGAAGCCTGCGATCGGGTCCTGGTGTTGAGCCGGGGCCGACTAGTTGAATCGGTGAGCGTGGCCGATGTGCGGCGGCAACATCGAATTCGCGCCCAGTTGACAGGACCATTGACAGCGGCGCCGCCATCACTTGCGGCCACCATGGAAATCACGCGGCCAAGCGACAGCCAGATCGTCATTGTGACTCACGGCGAACTGGCGCCGCTGTTGGGCTGGCTGGCTGAGCTGCCGCTCGCTCGCCTGGAGATCGAGCCGGTGGGTTTGCGGACGGTTTATGAAAAGCACCATCCCGCGAGCCTCGAATGAACCGCGTGCTCATTACACGATCGTTCCGGGACAGCGCCGTCACGCTCGCCGTCTGTTCGACGCTGGTCGCCGGGTTCACCTGGCTACGGGTATGGGTTGCGTCGCAGATCAAGGCGGACGCGTTCATCAAGCTTTTCTCCGAGAGCCTGAAAGTATTCCAGGCCCTGCTGCCGGCGCCGATCGAGGATTTCGCCTCGCCGCTGGGTCGCGTGGCGTTCACCTACGAGGAGTTCGGTCTGATCCTGCTCGTGGGAATGTGGTCCATTGCTCGCGGCAGCGAGTGCATTGCGGGACGAGTGGGCGCGGGCACACTGGAGATGCTGTTGGCGCAGCCGATTCGCCGTGTGTCCATCGTCGCTTCGCATACTCTTGTCACGGTGGTCGGCATCCTTGCGCTGTCGGCCGCCGCCTGGTTTGGGATCGGCCTGGGACTGCGCTTCAGCAAGTTCGAGGCGCCGCCGGCATTTTTACAGCTCGGCCCGGGCGCTTTACAGCTCGTGGGCCTGGGCCTGTTCATGGGCGCGGCCGCGACCTTCGCGTCATCGCTAGTGCGCAATCGCGGAACGGCCGTAGGGCTCATGATTGGCTTCTATGTGATCGAACTTGCCCTAATGATCGTCAGCCGCGTGTCGACCCATTTTGCTTGGATGAAGTGGCTTACGATTCTCGCGGCCTACGAGCCGACGATGCTAACGCTCGGAATTGATCGTGATCCGGCGACGTACTGGCCGCTGTACTGGCAGTACAACGCGATCCTGTTTGGCCTGGCGGCGGTGCTTTTCATGGCCAGCGCGGCCATCTTCAGCTATCGGGACGTGCCGGCGCCGCTGTGAAAGAGCTCGCGGCATCGAGACGATGCCGGCTAACTGAGTCACGGCAACTGCTTCACGAAACGGTCAAGCTGCGCCGCCAGCAGCGTCAGGTCGCTGCCGAAGATGGCGGTGAAGTCGGTCATCCGCTCCAGCGGCGGGTACTTGGTAAACGGCTCGCGCGCCGCCACACGCGCGAGATATGCGCTGTATTCCTGCGGCCGCGTCTCACACAGGTAAAACGTGAGCGTCCAGGCGTCGGCATAGGCGGCGAGTGCATCAGCGTCGAACGCCTTGTCGCCCGCGATCAGCCGAGTCAGCCAATCGGCAGGGCGGTCGCTCGCCGCCTTTCGGAAGAAGGTCAGGCGTTCGCCGTTGATGCGGTCAGCCACGCGCGGCGCCGCGCCGGCGTCCCACACGCCGCGGGCTTCGAACATCATCGCCAGCCCTTCGACGGCCCAACGCGGTTGCTCGGCGAAGCGGCGATGAACGCCGACGTTGTAGGCCGTTTGATGAGTCGCTTCGTGGATGATGGTTGCGGCGTTCGCCGACCAATCCACTTTCTTGTCATGCTCACTCACGTCGAACAGGTAAATGCGGTTCGTTGATAGATCGTAGTGGCCGAACGTTCCCGGCTGCATCGGCGTTCCGCTGCGCGAGGCGTACTCGTAATACGCAGCCTGGCTCGGAAAAACGATGGCCACGAGCGGCACGGCTGGCGCCGCCGCTCGGAAGCCACGCACGGCGACGTAATGAGTGAAGCTACGGAACAACGACTCCAGCCGCTCGCCCCACTGGTCGCCCCGGCCACGCGGGTGGACGACTACAAAGTGGCCGTTGATCGAAATCTCAAACGGGCGGTCGAACTCATCGCGCAGCCGCGCCGCGAGCTCGGTGCTGGTGTAGGGGGTGAAGGCGGCGGCCGTCTTCTTAGCGTCCTGGGCCTCGGCCGGATTGACGTCATAGAGCGCTCCGTCGCGGCCAAGCAACAGAATCTGCTGCTGCGTCCATGCCAACGGCTGGCCTTCGATCACCCGGCCGTCTACCGTCGCCCGCATCATGAATGGCGCCGGCTTGGCGAGGCCAATCGTTGCGGCGATGAGAACAAGCAGAATGGCTCGCATCGGTTGGAAAACGGATTTGCGCATGTGAAGAATCCAGTTTTTTGGTCCCAACAAGTCTAGGCCATGAGTGCCGTGTGGTTGGGTTCCAGCCGTTACGCACGCTACAATCATTTCGGACGGCGCCAGGCGATTTTTAGCCGGTCGAGCTGGCCAGGCGCGGCGAATAAACTGCTCACGCTCATCGAGGATTAATATGCGCAGCTCTTACCGCCAGCATCGTTGGGCGATGGCCTGCTTGATCGTCGCCGTCATTCAATTCATGACCAGCGGCGACCAGCTAGCGCGTGCCGACGAGGCCGCCAATACCGATCGCATTGCGGCGTTGGTCGAGCAGCTCAACGCCGACGAAGCTGCTCAGCGTGACAAGGCAGAAAAGGAGCTCATCGAGCTCGGCCTGAAAGCCGGCCCCGAATCCGGCGACGCGTTCCTCGACAAGCTGCCCAAGCCGAATGACCAGATGCCGCAGGAAGTGCAGGCTCGGCTCGCGCGCGTGGCCAGCGAGGTTCGCTCGCGCATGGCCAAGAAGGCGATAGAAGCAACGCATGTGACGCTCGACATGAAGGACGCTCCGCTGACGGACGTGCTCAAGTCGATTGAAAAGCAAACCGGAAACAAGCTCGTCGATTACCGTGACCAATTCGGCCAGCAGGCGGGCGAGAAGAAGATCACCGTCAAAGTCGAGAACGAGCCGTTCTGGTCGGCGATGGACAAAGTGCTCGACGCGGCGCAAATGTCGCCCTACGCGTTTTCTGGCGAAGACACGCTCGCCTTGGTCGATCGTGAACCGGGCGTCCTAGCGCGATCCGGCAGAGCCGTTTACGCGGGTCCCTTCCGGTTGGAAGCAACGAACGTCAATGCGCAGCGCGGCCTGCGGCGGCCTGAGCAAAGCAACCTGCGGCTGGAAATGGAAATTTCCTGGGAGCCGCGGCTTAAACCGATCGCGCTCACCCAGGAGGCGAAGGAGTTGAAAGCCATGTGCGACGACGGGCGCGAGGTTCCGCCGCCGTCGGAGGACGCTGTGTTCGACGTGGAAGTGGAAGCCAGCGCTCATGCGACGGAAGTCACCATCCCGCTGCAACTGCCGGCGCGGAGCTGCCAGAAGCTCAGTAGCGTCGCCGGGAAGCTAACAGCGCTTGTGCCGGGGCGAATCGCGGAGTTGAAGTGGGAGAAGCTCGCCGCCGCGAAGGATTCCACGCAGCAAGCCGGCGGAATCAGCGTCACGCTCGATCGGGTCGTGAAAAACCAGGCGCTATGGGAAGTTCACATGCGCGTGAAGATCAACGAAGCGGACGCCGGAGTCGAGTCGCACCGTAGCTGGATTTTCCAGAACCCGAATTATCTTGTGGATAAAAACGGCGAGAAGGTGGACATCGCCGGATCGGAAACCACCACTCAATCGGAAAAGGAAGCCGGCTTCGTTTACCTTTTCGAGCTGCCGGAAGGACGGGACATCGGCGACTATTCCTGGGTGTATCGCACGCCCACGTCGATTGTTTCGATGCCAATTGAGTACAAGCTTCAGGATGTTGAGTTGCCTTAACTTCCGATAGCACGCGGATCGGGCGGATGCTCGCGGATTAGGCTTCGGGCGGTTTAAACAAGCCTGAAAGCTCGACGATTGGGCCGACAGACGCGTTGAGTTCCTCGATCCAGGTGTGTAATTCGAGCGGATCGGTGGGATCCAGGCGGAGCAGATTCTCGACCACTTCGAGCGCCAACTCACGCTTGCCGAGTTCCGCCAGGCACCAGGCGAGGCCGCGGCCGGCGTCGTAGAAGGGCCGATTTGCGGGATGCAGGGCAGGCAGCGGCGTGGGATTGCCGACACGTTTTAGGGCTTGCGCCCCCAGTTGATAGCCGGCGCCGAAATGGCCTCGGCCGAGCGGAATGTCGTTAGCGGCTTCGACGGCGAGTTTGCCGAGTAGATAATGCGCCTCAATATTGTCGATGCAGGTTTCGAGGAGCCAGCGCAATTCGTCGATGGCGACGTCGCTCTCGCCGGCGGCAATCATTTCGCGAACTTCGTCCAAGTCCTCCGCGGTTTCGCGAACGCACGGCGGATGTACGAGGATCCAGCCGCCGCCGCCGCGCGCACGTTCGACCGACACGCCTTTGGGCGGTCGCGATGTGCGGCGAGAAGGTCGTTTCTTGGCCATCGCACGATTTGAACTTGATCGCCAAAACAGCCCCGACCTAGCTAGGTCGGGGCTAGTCGCGCGGCGGAGCTTGACGCGAACGATATGCTATAGCTCTTTGGCCAGCGCGTAGATTTCTTCGGCGTCGAGCACGAGGTTATTCGCGGTGAAGAGCTTCGCCAGCGCCGCCTTGTGAGTTTTCATCTTCGTACCGCCGACGCCAAGGGCGCCGTAGCAGACGATGTCGCCGCGCTTCACCGCCTTGTCGGTCGGCTCCAGGTCGCCAAGCCCGAGCGGCGGCACGGCGTTCACGTCGATAGCCACTTGCAGTCCGGTCGCCTGGCTTAAAAAGCCCTTCGGCAGCATTTCAACGCCCGGCGGGCCACAGCTGATGACCGCCTGCACGCCCTCGACGGCCGCTGCGGTTGTCGCCGCGGTGTCGTTCGCCCACGCCGAGCACTGTGCCCCTGGCACGGCCGTGCTCACTTTATCGCAAGTCCCCTCGGCATGGACGAGCCGCCGCGAACCGACTCGCACCCGGGCGCCTTCGCTCGCCAAAAGTTGTGCCACCCGCCGACCCACGGCGCCGGTGCCCGCGAGCACGGTCACGATCGCGCCGTGCAGCACCATGTGCCGCCGCGCCGCGAGCACGGCGGCCGCGGCGGTCGTGTTGGCGCCGTTCGAATCGAGCATCACTGAGACGCGCATGGGGCCGAAAAAGGCGTCGGTCGCCGCTTTCAGGAGGGCCTCGCCGGCCGTCGCATCCGAGCCGCCGATGAAGATCGCCGTATTCTTCAGCTCGGTCGGCCCACGAGTGAACATCGCCCCATACACCAAATCGCGCACGTCCTGCGGCCGCACGCCGCCGTGCCGAAAGAGGTGATCAACGCCCGCATCCACCGCCACCACGCCGTCGAAGACGCTGGGCTGTGGATCGCTGTCGAGGCAAACGAGGATTTTGGAAAGCGGCATGCGTCAAGAATTGGAGAATGAAAATCGCACGCAGATGAACGCGGATTTGGCGGATTCACGCGGAAAGGCAAATTATTTTAATCCACTCCTTGCGGTGCGACATGGGAGCGCTCCCCTAGCGGGTCGCGGCTAAACTTATTCTCGTGTCTGATCCGCGACGATCCGCCGAATCCGCGTTCATCTGCGTGCGATTCCCAGGCGCAAAAAGCCACGCGCCGACCATAAGCGACGCGTGGCCAGATTGAACCAAACACCACTGTCCCCTGACGACTGGCCACTGGCCCTATTCACTAAAACCCGCGGAATGGATGCGCCGCGGCGTCCTTTCCGGCGACCATTTCATCGACCGTCGGCTTGCCCGTCATGGCGTTCTTCACGGCCATCTTGGTCGCTTGGTAGTTGTAGTCGTAAATTTTCTTGTCGTCGGCGGCCTGCCAGTGGATAAACACGCCGCAGACGCACACGAGGTTCTCCGCGTCGCCCTTCTTGATCACCCCCTCGGCCACCGAGTCGGCCATCGCCTTGGCGACCGCCGCCTGGGCCGGACCGAACATCTGCACGGCTTGTTTGGCGCCTTTGATGGTGACCTTGGTGATCATCACGGTGGCGGGCTTCACCGCCAGATTCGGCGTCAGCACCGCCAGCAGGTTCGAGTGGCCTTCGCTCTGTCGGGCCAACGCGTTGGCGAAGGCGTGGCCCACGGGGCCGTCCTTGTCGCCAATCAACAAGTCGATGTGGGCGATTTCATTGCCGTCGCCGGCCAGCGCTTCTCCAATGAACATGGACATGGTCGAGTTTTCTCCTAAGCGAAAAACAGTGGGTATGCGGCGAGCCGGATCGAGTCGGCCAGGTTAAGCCAATCGTCCAAGTGAAGTCGGCTCTCGACCGGCGGGCAAATAGGCCCTTCGCCGCTGCGGCGGCGAGCCTAGCAAGATAACCGCGACCAAGCCTCGCCTTCAAGAACCTGCCCGGCTCGGACGCCTGCGCCGAGCCATTTTGGAACACGAACGCCATAAAAATGGCGGCAGACCTCGCGGCACGGATCCAGTGCAAATTTGACAACGGCGACGGGCTTGTCAGATACTGCAAGCATCTGCCTCGCCGGACAAGCTGCTTGAGGCCAGCTTGCCTGGGCAGCGTTTCTTCTTCACTCCACTCGGAACAGGGGAGCACGCAGATGAGCAAAAGCAGCGGTCAAGGCGGTTTCACTCTTGTTGAGCTGTTGGTCGTGATCGCGATCATCGGCACTCTGATGGGCCTACTGTTGCCGGCCGTGCAAAACGCGCGCGAATCATCTCGATCCAACGCGTGCCGCTCCAATTTGACCAACCTGCAACGTGCGATGACTTCCTACGAAGTGGCCAATAAGGAGTTCCCGGGGTACGTGAATCCGGTCGGCATCGCCAGCGGCGTTAAAGCCAGTTGGGGCGCCATGTTACTCCCGTTCATCGAGCAGCAGCAACTTTGGGACAAGTTCGTAGCGGGCAAACCGGGCGCCGCGGCCGCGATTCAGATCTACGTTTGCCCCAGCAACCCTCCACAGTACGAGGGTGGTCCGGCGATGTCGTATCTCGCGAACGCGGGCTGGTTCCAGCAAGAAAAGATCGACGATGAGAATGACGACTGCTCGCCCAAGGAAAACCCCGCCGATGGATTGTTCTTCGACAAAACGCGTTCTGCGACTGACGTCGGCCCGCCAGACGTCCGTGATCTGAAGCCCGATTGCCATCAGGAAGAATCGGATCCCGTGGTCAAGATGACCTTCGCCACGGTGCAAGCCAAGGGCGATGGATCCACCAACACGCTGATGTTCGCCGAAGGAATCAATGCCGGCGTCTGGACCGGAATCTCGACTCCCGACAAGAAATGGCACTATGGCTTTTGCTGGGAACAGCCCGACATCGTGGCCCAGGCACTGTCCAACGGGGTGAGCAGCCCGCAGCTGGTCTCCGACGCGCAATACCGTCTGGTTGACGGCGTGCGCGAGATCTTGCCGGAATACAAAGGCGACAAAGCGCCCAATACGGGCATTGCGTCCAGCTTCCATTCCGCCGGCGTCAACGTGGCGTTTGTGGGCGGCCAGGTTCTCTTTATCAGCGACCGGATCAATCCCCTGGTGTGGGCCCAGCTGATGACCACAAACTACAAGCTGTCCGATCTTAAGCTCCACGGAAAGTACGATCGCGATTTGCCGCAGCCGGACGCGGACGACTATTAAGGAAGCGTAGGAAGTTGCGTAAACCATCGCTTTGGCCGACTTTGCTGGACAAACCCCGGCCGGTTTGCGACAATTTAGCGTGTGGAGTCGCGCCGCCAGGCAAGCCCTAATTTTCCGCGATCATCTCGGCAAGGCGCGACGCCGGAGCTTTAGGGGGCGCTCGTCACCGCTGGAAACAGAGAGGCACTAGTACCATGAGGTCATCTAATCGCAAGGCGTTCACCCTGGTCGAGCTGCTCGTGGTGATCGCTATCATCGGCACGCTGGTGGCCCTCCTGCTGCCCGCCGTGCAATCCGCACGTGAGGCGGCCCGCCGAAATACTTGCTCGAACGATCTGAAGCAGATGGCCACGGCCCTGACCATGCGCGAAGGTTCGACGAAGGATTTGCCGGGCTACATCAACGTGCTGGGCATTAAGGGCACCCCGAATCAGGTTCGCGCCACTTGGGTAGTCACGACGTTCCCGTACATCGAGCAGCAGCAGATCTTCGATCAGTGGAATAATGGCGGCGTCGTTGGGGCCAGCGGCCTTGTGAATCCAACGACGGGTTACGCGGCGATTGAGATTCTGGTGTGCCCGAGCAACCCGCCGGTCACGCTAGGCCAGCCGTCCCTCTCGTATGTCGCGAATGCCGGTTACCGCAACGCAGCATTTCGTGCGGCCAAGGGTTCTACCGATCGAACCGCCTATGAAAACGCGGCCAACGGCCTGTTTTTTGATCGGACGCGGCTGGCAAACGTGAGTCCGAGCGTTGTCTGGAACAGCACGACCGATACCCGCGACAGCAATCCGCCTGCTCCCGAAGTGGTCATGACTCTCGCCTACGTCCAAAGCAAGGGCGATGGCACGACCAACACGATGATGCTGACCGAAAGCCTGGCGGCGCTGACCTGGGAATATCAGGGGACCGACTACACCAACACGCCCGACTTGAGCGCCCACTTCGGCTTCAATTGGGTGCAGCCCACGCAAGTTGCTAGTGACACGCGACTCCGCGTCAACGGCGTCAAGTCCAATCCGCAATACAGCACGTTCTCGGACATGACAAACGAGTTCAAAACCCCGACGACCACTGATCCGCCAAACCCGGTTCCGGGTATGCCGTCGAGCTACCATCCCGGCGGTGTTAACGCGAGCTTCTTGGACAGTCGCGTGGTGCTGATCAGCGACCAGATCGACCCGGTGGTGTATGCCCAACTGATGACGTCAAATCATAAGCAATCTGATTTGATGATCAACAACGTCTACGAATCGAACGCGACTATCGCGCAGCCGAGCAGCGATTCGTACTAAGCCATCTCGTGGCAAGTAGTGAAAAAAGGGACGCCAACACGGCATCCCTTTTTTATTCCCAGCCTGCACCACCTCTACTAGCCGGCGGGCCACGTCCACCGGGAAGCGGCGGCTAAGTAGGAGTCTCTCGTCAGATTGGTGGACGGACAGAAGGTATTAGCCGGTCAGCTCGCCATTCCCGGCGGGCGTGGCCCGCCGGCTAGTTGATGTCAAGCGTGCTTAACGAATGCGCTGCTGACTTGACGTCGGTTCCAAGTAGCGGCTACTTCGCCGCCGCGGCCGGGTTCGTTGCCTCAGCCGGAGGAGCCGCCGGCGCGGAACCCGCCGGTATCGCCGTCGTCGGGCTGGCAGCCGGATTGGCCGGAGGGGCCACTGGCGCCTCGCCGCCCGCTGCCGGCTCATTCAACGGTTGCGCGGCTACGGGCACGGCTGCGGACGCACCTGCGTCGGGCGGGGTCGTCTCTGGATTCTCTTTCGCCGTCGCCTTGTACTTATCCGGGAACAGCGTTTCATTGATGTGCGGCAACATGACCTTGGCGAATGCCAACGCCGCATTGTCGGCCATCGGCTCGTCGTGATCCTTCATCATCGCCGAGAAGTACATCTTGTAGAGCTTCGGATTATTGCCGTAGTGCAGCCGGGCGCTGTCCGGCGCGTCCCACTGGTACTCGTCTTTGGTGTTGGGGTTCCAGGCCCAAAACACGCGTTGGTTCTTCGGACCCGCGATTCCAGTCAGATCGACCTCGGTGCGAAATCGGGCCGTGTAGAACGTCGCGACCGGTTCGCCAGGAATCTCAATTGGCTGCTTTAGCGGTGTGGGGTCATCCTGTCCCATGCCGTGGGCCGGATAACAGATGTCCGGCGTGTGGCGGACGATATCCCGCGAATGGCCGACGATCAGCCACAAATCCACCACCGTGCCATTCTGCGTGTTGCGGTAAGTCCGCGACACATAGTTCACGGCGCCCGCCACTTGCAAGGTCTTGTCATCCACCGGCTTGTCCGTGCCCACCCAGGGGCCGACTTCCTTCGGTAGTCCCTTAAACTGGGCGTCAAATTCCTCGGCGGTGACCGCCGAAGTGTTGAAGCGATCGGAGAACTTCGCTTCCAGGGCGGTGAACGCGGCGATCAGCACCACCGTGACGGCGGCGGGAACGTAGAGACGGACCATGGTTGCCAAGGGGGTGAAAGGTAGCGGCGCAAGCACGGAACGGGGCGCCGGAAGAGGCCGACAGAGCGGCGATCTCACTTCACGGTAGGCGCGCTCGGGCGGGGTGTCAAGGAACACGAGCGAGCCTGCCGGCACAGGCCATATAGGCGGAATAGTCGGCCCCAGACACGGACGACGCCAGCCGGTGAGCGATCGAGGCCTAGCGCTCAGCAAACTCGTGGTCTTCGAGGCCCAGCCGTTTCATCTTCTTGTAGAGCGTTGTGCGGTTCACGCCCAGGGCGTCGGCCGTGGCGTTGCGGTTCCAGGCGTGGGCTTCGAGCACTTCCAGAATGATTTGCCGCTCCGGCTCTTCGAGGGCTTCCTTGAGCGTGCGATGGCCGCCGCGGGTCGCCCGCACGCCGCCGCCGCTGAGGAGCTCGCGCGGCAGATCGCTGGGCGCGATCAGCTCGGCCTTCCCCAATAGCACGGCCCGCTCGACGACGTTCTGCAGCTCGCGGATATTGCCCGGCCAGGCGTACGCTTCCAGGGCCGCGATGGCCTCGTCCGTGAAGCCCGTGACCTTGCGGTTCGTGTCTTCGCGCAACTCGTTCAAAAATGACTGTGCCAGCAGCGGAATGTCGCTCCGCCGAGAGCGTAGCGGCGGCAGCTCAATGTTGATGACGTTGATCCGGTAGTACAAATCCTGGCGGAATCGCCCCGCCGCCACCGCCTGGCTGAGGTCCTCATTCGTGGCGAGGATTACGCGCACGTCGACTTTGAACGTCTTGTTGCCGCCGACTTGCTCGAACTGCAGCTCCTGGAGCACGCGGAGCAGCTTCACCTGCATCGCCGGGCTGGCGGTGCCGATTTCGTCAAGGAAGATCGTGCCGCCGTCCGCCTGCATGAACTTGCCCGTCTTGTTGCCAGTGGCGCCGGTGAAGGCGCCGGCCACGTGGCCGAACAGCTCGCTTTCCAGCAAATTCTCGGGCAGGGCGCCACACGCGACTTCGATAAACGGCTTGCCGCTGCGGCGGCTGCGGCGATGGATGGCGCGGGCGATCATGCTCTTGCCCGTGCCACTTTCGCCGGTGACCAGCACCGTGGACCTGGTATCAGCGACGCTGTCGATGACTTCGAAAACGCGCCGCATTTGCGGGTCGTGGCCGACGATGTTATCGACGCCGGTGCGCTTATCGAGCTCGCGGCGAAGCTGGGTATTTTCCTCCAGCATTTGCCGCTGTGTGAAGGCGCGCTGAATCGACATCAGCAATTCGTCGTCGATGAGCGGCTTGGTGAGGTAATCCAGGGCGCCGGCGCGCAAGGCTTCGACGGCGCCGTCAGGGTCGCCGTAGCCCGTGATGAGTATCACCTGGCTCTCAGGATGCTTGCGGCGAACTTGCTCTAACAGGTCGAAGCCGTCGCCGTCCTGGAGGCGAATGTCGACCAAGAGCAGGTCATACGACTTGCGGGTCAGCCGCTCGTTGGCCTCGGCGACGCCGCGGACCGCATCTACCTGGAAGCCCTGGCTGCGGAGCCAATCGGCCATCGATTCGAGAACCTGCCGATCGTCGTCAACCAGCAGCAGCGAACCCTGAAGCATCTCAATTCTCCCCATCCGGGTAACCAAAAGCACGCACAAGCCCAAGCGTTTTTGCCGGCGAGGTTCGCTTCAGCGAACCGGGCCGCGGCGGTGGGGAGAATTCGCCATAGGCTGTTGAATTATTTACGTCGCAGGATGCGGCCGGTCAACGAAACCGCTAGCCCGGCACACCATAAAGTTCCACTGGTAACGATTGCGCCAAATGGTACGACCCATCGCGCCGCATAGCCTCGACCTAGCTAGGTCGGGGCTGGTGAAAGCCACCATCAGTTTCACAGAAAAAAGCAGCGGCCCGACCCCTCGCAAAGGAAGGGCCGAACCGCCGTGGCACGTGGCTTAAACGTCGCCGATCGGTCGCGCGGTTTGGGCGCCAAAACAAACGCCCGTGTTGCCTGCTCGAATGTCAAAACCGCGGCCGATCAGCGACGTGAATTTGGCTAACCGGGCGCCTTCTACAGCGAACAACCGTCGCGAACGTTACAAGGAAAGAAGAGCCCCGCGGATGAACGCGGATTTAGCGGATTTTCGCGGATCAAAAAAACGAAGGGCTACTTGCCTCAGATCCGCGGAAATCCTTTGAATCCGCGTTCCTCCGCGTGCTATTCAGCGCGCCCGTGGATGGGCCTTTTCGTAGGCGGCCCGCAGGTTGGCCGTGCTGACGTGCGTGTAGATTTGCGTCGTCACCAGGCTTTTGTGGCCAAGGAGCTCCTGCACGCTACGGATGTCGGCGCCGCGATCCAAGAGATGCGTCGCGAAGCTGTGCCGCAGGGTGTGGGGGCTGGTGCGGCGATCGAGGCCCGTCTCGCGTAGGTACTTTTCCAGCATGCGGCCCACGCTGCGCGTCGTGAGTCGTGTGCCGAAGCGGTTGGTAAACATCGGCGCCTCGCGGCCTTGCGGTTCCTTGGGCGAAATCTTACGCACCCGCAACCAGGCGTTGAGTGCCCGCACGGCGAACGAGCCTAGCGGCGACAGGCGTTCCTTGCGTCCCTTGCCGCGAACGCGAAGCACTCCCTGCGACATGTCCACATCGCCGTCCGACAGGCCGACGAGCTCGCTCACGCGCAAGCCGCCCGAATACATGGTTTCCAGCATCGCCCGATCGCGAAGTCCCATGTCGGAATCCGCCGGCGGCGCCGAGAGCAGCGTTCCGATTTCCTCGGTGGTGAGGAAGTGCGGCAATGACCGGCCTTTTCGCGGATTCCTGAGGGCCCGCGCGGGATTGCTCGCCGCCCAGCCTTCGCGCTGGCCGTACTTGTAGAAGCTGCGCAGCGACGCGAGCTTGCGGGCGATCGAGGTTTTCGCATAGCCCGCTTCGTGCAGAGCGGAAAGCAAACCGCGAAGATCGACGGCGGTGATGGAAGCCGGCTCCGGCGTGGCGCCGTCTTCGCTCGCGAAATAGTCCGCCGCCGCAATCAGATCTTCGCGATATCCCTTGAGCGTGTGCGGCGACACCCCCCGCTCAACGCGCAGATAGGTCAAGAATTGCGCGATCTGGCGGTGCATGGCAGGGGCCAGGGGTCAGTAGCCAGTAAAAACGTGAAGCAGCGCCCCTTCTCTGCTGGCGACTGTCCCCTGGCGACTCGCTCTCACTCATCGCTCGCCTGCGGCAGGTTGATGCGCCGCGGCGTCACGTTCATCATTGGCGTGCTGGCCGGCGTGCTGTTGCGGACCTTTTGGCTCAGCACGGCCGCGTCGTACCAGGTGAAGCTGAGCTCGGGGTTCGAGGCGAAGCGACCCAGCGTGCGCAGCGCCTCGGCGCGCTGCGAATCCTCATACAGAAAGATGTACCGTTCGCGGCCCTTCACCAAGGCAAGGACATTGATGTCTTCGTTCACGGCTTCAACAGCCTCCTGACGGCAGCCTGGCGTGTCGCGGTGCGTCACGTCGTGCGGGGGTGGGCGGCCGCCGTGGCGAAGGGTCTATGCGTCACGGTCGTCCTGGGGCTTGAGCGCCGCGGCGGGGGAGTCGCGGCGAACACCTCGCGACCGGCGGTCGCGATTCCTATGAACTCAGCTCGCACCCGTTCCGTGGGCGCCGGCGACATCGATCCACAGCAGAAGCCGCTGCCAGGATCGACCGAGCCGAATTCCTTTATGCGGTTTATCGGCGTTCGGGCCAGCGATACACGACATCCGTTTTGCGACTACCGCCGCGGGCCGACAGCATCTCGCAGATGTGCATGTGACAGCAGAAACGGATGTAATCGTCGCTGCGCGCGAGGTACGATCGCCATCCGCCATAACGATTGTCATTGCTAAAGAACACGTAGCCCTGCAAGGCTTCGGTCACATCTTCGTCATTACCCTTATAAATGCGCGTGTGGCTGAGCACCGGTCCGTCGTAGGGAATGCACGGCGGTCGATGCAGCACTGGCGGCGCCGGCGGCGCGAGGCATTGCGGATCATTTTGTCCGACATTGCTGGAAGCGACTGCGGCGCCTTCGCCGCTGGTTCCAGTGGCGCCGGTTGCACCGGCTGCGGGAGCGTTGGCGGCGTTAGCGTCGGCGGCATCGCTGGCGGGCAGCTCTTCCTGAGCGCTCGCCATTTGCACGTGATTATCGAGGATGCGCAAGCTCGTCGAGGCGCCGCTGTCGGGAGCTTCCGGTTTTTGCGGATTCGCTTGGGGCGCCCCCGCCTTGGCATTGGGTGCAGTGGCGCCGGAACCGTTTCCGCTTCCCTCGACCGGGGCTGGAGAGCCGTCCGTTCCATTCGCACTGGGGAGCGGAGCGTTCTCGATCGGCGTCAGCGGCGGCGCCGGCAGCGGCTGGCAGAAGGCGTCGCAATCCGGCGTCTTCGCCGCCATCTCGGCTTTCGCCAGCGCGAGCTGCGATTCATACACCAGCGAATCGGGAATGAACTCTTCCTCCGACGTTCCCCAAGGCAGGCCGTATCCGGCCGGAATCTCGTGGAAGCCCAAATTCGCGGTGTACCACTCAACGCGCAATCCCAAACGCGGCGGATAGTATTCTGAGAAATCGGTGACGGAACCGACGACCACCGCGTCCACGCCGAGGATTTTCGCCAGCCGGCGAGCTTCGCCCGGCCCGTGCAGATCCACGCGGTGGGCGATCATGGCTTCTTCCACGACGCCCAGCGGGACGACTTCAAATCCCGGCGTTGCCTGTAGCTCGGCGAAGTACGCCATCGCTACCTGCCGGCCGTCGACCGTCGGCTCGTCGCTCTGGTTAAAAAAGGGCGTCACCGCCACCCGGCTGAGCTGCGGGAACGGATTGCGGATGACCGGCCGATGCGCCTTGGTCGGCACAATCAGGCTGCAACCGCCGCAGAGGGGCAGCAGGCAAGCGAGCGCTAGCAACATCCCCCTCCCTCGAAGGGAGGGGTTAGGGGAGGGACTTACGCCCCGCAACCAGACTCGCCGGGAAGAAAGCAAGAAAAGAACCTACCGCGATTGAAAGGAGCCCCCCTTTCACTCCGGCACGGCTGACGAGCGCGGCGGCAGTGCCAGCACCGTAGCGGCGCACGTCATCGATACCTTCGGCACAACCGGTAGCGCTGCGTGAGGAAAAGCCCTGTGCAAGCAGTTATTATTCCCCGCCGCTTTCGGCTAGTTGCTTCGCTGCCTCAGATTGCCAAAGGATTTGTTCGCTGCCATCCGGCAATCGCCGCACTAACTTTGCGACATCTCTCCTAAAGGGCTGGTTGGTAACGTCAATGCCTCGGCGGGCCCAATCGAGCACCGCAATCGGCCACATGAGGCCAATACGCTCATCGACCGTCATCGCCTCCATTTGCTCGGGCGTCAGGTCGTCAAGCCATTTCAGTTCCTCGATGATGCGTTCCACGCTCGAGGCACTCATGTTTCCCTCCGATTTCGCTTAGATCAGTTCTCCCATCGACCGCATTCCCAGCGGCTCCCGATTCGCAAACGGCTCCCCATAGCGCACGCCAATCGTCTTCCCCCAGTACGCCGCTTCGATCTCAAAGCCGTCCACCAGCGTTGGCGGCTCGGTGGGCCGTCCGGTCACGAACTGGCTCTCATAAGCCAGAATCGCCGCCCGCTTCCGCTCCCAAAACTCGCTGATGTCAAGCACGAACGCTGGCTGAATCGCCTGCCGCAAATGGATGCAGTAGTAGTTGAAAATGCGAGCCGGATGATGCGGCTCGCCTGGCAAGTCGGTCCTCGTGAGCTTCGCCCAGAACCGGGCCGCCTCGATCAGCTCGGTCGCGGCGACGTGGTCTGGATGGGCGTCCACCCAGTACGGGGCGAAAAGCCATTTCGGCTTTTCGCGGCGGATCACCCCGGCCAGTTTGGCTCGCGCTTCGAGCGTCGGCTCCAGGCTGCGGTTGGGCAGGCCCAGATTCTCGCGCCACTGGAGTCCCATAATCTTGCTCGCCGTCGCCGTTTCGCGGGCGCGGATTTCCAACGAACCATGCGGCGTGGGCTCGCCGTTGGTCAGATCGAGCACGCCTACCCGCCGCCCCTCGGCGATGAACTTCATGATGGCGCCGGCCATCCCGAGCTCAGCGTCGTCCGGATGCGGGGCTATGACGAGAATGTCGAGCATCTACTCCCTCATAATCTCGATCGCCAAGTCCGTGGATGTCTGTGGCCGTGCATGACGGCAATTACCTCGATCTCATCCGACTTCACGCGATAAAAGATGTTGTAAGGGAAGCGATCCGTCATGATTCGGCGGATGTCCCGATACTCGAAAGCATGCAACTCAGGGTTTTGCTGGATTCGAAGATAGCCTTGTTGAACCGCCGTCAAGAACTGATCGCCCAACCCTTCTTGCTCTTTCTCATACCAGTCGCGCGCTTCCGCGACATCTCGCTCAGCTTTCGGGCGAACGAGCAACGGCCGATTCATTCGCGAGCCCGCAATCGAGCCATCGATTCTTCCCAAGGCGCTCCAGCGCCAGGATTCGCATCCGCTTCAGCTATTCGCTCGTCCAGAATCTTCTTTTGCCAGTCTGGGATTTCGCCAGGCGCCTCCAGACTGTCCCAAATCTCGCCAATTAAACGGAGGCGATCATCGACGCTCCAGTGGTCGATGCCCAGATCATAAATGCTGGCGGATGAATCCATTTGGTACTCCTTCGCGATGCTTGCGGCTACTAAAAGTCTAACAGGCCGCCAATCACCGTCAAATTTGGAATCGACCTCTCAGCAAAGCCTCACGTGCGGAGCCCGATTGCAGGCCATTCAAGAATTACTTCCAATGGCGGGGCAGGTATCGGCTCGCATGTAACTTGTTGAATAGTCAATTGGAGACGCTGTATTGTCCGCTACGTTAGACGCCGCCTACGCCTCTCTTTGCGGCCACGCTCGCGAGACGGCCAAGCTTGCCAGCATCGCCGGCCTCTTGGAATGGGACGAGCGGACCAAAATGCCGCCCGCGGGCGGGGAATACCGCGCTGAGCAGATTGCTTATCTGGCAGGCGAAATCCACAAGCGGCAAACGGCGCCACAATTGGGCGAGTGGCTCGCGCAGCTTGCCGACAGCTCGCTGGCCGCGGATCGGCATAGCGAAATCGGCACGGTCATTCGCCAGCTTCGCCGCCAGTATGACAAGAAAACTCGCCTGCCGCAGAAGCTCGTCGAAGAGCTTTCACGCACGGCGGTGCTTGGGCAGCAGATGTGGTCCGAAGCGAGAAAGGCGGACGACTTCAGCAGATTTCAGCCGATCCTCGAAAAAACACTCGATCTGAAGCGCCAGGAGGCGGCTGCTCTGGGTTACGAAGAAACGCCTTACGACGCGTTGCTCGACGATTATGAGCCGGAAGCCAGAACGTCGGAGGTTCGTAACACGCTCGCCGCCCTACGAGATGCCCTGACGCCGCTGGTCGAACAAATCGTCGGCAGCGGCCGCCGGCCGGACGGCGCCATCCTCAAACGAGAATTCCCAATTGCGGCGCAAGAAGCATTTGGTCAGCAGGCCGCTGCGGCGATTGGATTCGATTTCAACGCCGGCCGACTGGACGTGACGGATCACCCTTTCTGCGGCAGCGCCGGCCCGCGCGACATTCGACTTACCACGCGGTACAACCAGCACGACTTCGGCGATGCCTTTTTTAGCATCCTGCATGAAGCGGGGCACGGATTGTACGAGCAGGGCCTGCCGACGGAGCATTTTGGCTTGCCGACGGGTGAAACCGTCTCGCTCGGCATTCATGAATCGCAGTCGCGCATGTGGGAAAACCAAGTCGGCCGCAGCTGGGTTTTTTGGGAATTCATGTTTCCGAAAGCGCGGCAGAAATTTTTATCGCTTGGAGATGTGCCGCTCGAAAGCTTCTACGCCGCGATCAACGAGGTGCAGCCGTCGCTCATCCGCGTTGATGCGGATGAAGTGACGTACAACCTGCACATCCTCATCCGCTTCGAACTTGAACTGGCCATGATCGAGGATCAGCTTCAGGCCGCTGACCTGCCTGCCGCGTGGCGCGAAAAGTATCAGCACTATCTCAGCATTACGCCGCCCAACGACGCCGACGGCGCCCTGCAGGACGTCCACTGGAGCGCCGGATTGTTCGGCTACTTCCCCACGTACTCGCTCGGCAACCTGTACGCAGGGCAGTTCTTCGAGAAGGCGAACGCCGACCTCGGCGATCTGGCCGGCCAGTTTCGCCGCGGCGAATTCCAGCCGCTGCTCGATTGGCTGCGCCAGAACATTCACCACCACGGCCAGCGGTGGTCGGCCGCGGAATTGGCGATGAACATCACGGGAAAACCCTTGTCGCACACGCCCTGGTTCAGCCAAATTCAGCATAAGTACAGCGAACTCTACGGACTGTGACGATTTTGCCGCGCAAACGTCGGCTAAAGCGATATGCGGCATCGTATGGTTTAGGTGGAAAAGAGAAGTCGGCCTGCCACGCTCATGACGCTCGTTGCCGTTTGCCCCCGCTGCTGCACGCCGTTGGTTGACTCGATGTGTCCGCAATGCGAGCCTGAGACTGAGCATTTCGCCTACGGCCATTTCGACGCGGTGCGCACCGTCCAGAAGCGCGGCCGTAAGCCGAACTTCTTCCGGCTGCTCGTTGGCGTCGTAGGCGGCGGTCTGCTGGGCATTTTTATTGGCGCCTACGCACTACTCTGGCTTCGCGGAGCCGAGGGCGACATTCTTGGCATCGCCCGCTGGCTGCCCGAGTCCATTCTGCCGCCTGCGATTCACGCGGCAGACCGCAATTAGCGGCCCAATTTTCGCACCGGCGCCACTGTTTGCTCGCGGCAATTTGTGCGAAAATTGCTGTCTCGACGCAGCCGCCATGATGGCTTGCCACGATTTATTGTCGGAGCGCCATTTTCGCTTCCCCGCCCGCCCCGCCTGGAACGACATGAAACTCGCCGTCCTCCGCGAGACCTTTCCCGGCGAGCGTCGGGTCGCGATTGTTCCCAGCCTCGTTCCCGCGCTTTCCAAGCTCGGCTGGGAAACCCTCTTTGAGCCTTCGGCTGGCGAGCAGGCGGGCTTTTCAGACGCCGATTACCAGGAGAAAGGCGCCCACCTCGCGACCAGCCGCGCCGATGCAATCCAGGCCGCCGACGCCGTCCTGCAAGTGCGAGCCCTCGGGGCCAATCTCGAAGCCGGCCGCGCTGATCTGGATCTCTTCAAGCCGGGGCAGCTCGTCATCGGCCTGTGCGACCCGCTTAGCCAACCCCAAGCGGTGAAAGAGCTCGCCGACCGGCGCGTGGTTCTCTTCGCGTTGGAGCTGATCCCGCGGATC
>JAICUM010000684.1 GCA_025935855.1 Pirellulales bacterium
AATGGACTCAGCCTGGGCGGCGTCGTTCGGCGAGCCTCACTTGGAGCAGCCAGTACGGGCATCGTCACTTAACTTGGGTCGATGGCAAATAGTTGCACGCTTCGCGCAACCTTCGAGACGGGGCAGCGCCGAGCTAGCAAAGAGTAGGTCAGGAAACGCCGAAGTTTCCGCGGGTGGGCGCCGTCCAATTCGCTCACGACAGCGGAGAAGTTGTCCGCACGTGCGGCTGGCCGGAAGAATCCGCCGAATCCGCAAAGTTCGACTTTACCGCCGGGCAGGTTCTGCCGATTAAACGAACGGCTGAAACCTCGGCCAGCGGCCTCGGCCGATGGGCGCCGTTTCCCACGGCAATTCCGCTGTCCGTATCGGAATGCCGGCGGGCGAGCGCTGCGCCTGCCATCAGGCCACGCCCAGGCGCGCCGCTTAAGTCGTTACCTCCCAACTGAATAAACCGTGAACCGGCCGGACCGCCAGAGAACATAGATTCGCAAACGCCTGGCCGACCTTTTTTTGACCAACTGCGTACTATAGTTACGTTGCGAGCCAGCTAGCCCGCAAATGGGCGGGGCTTTCGACGCTTGCACCGTCTCGGCGAGATACTCGCCGAGTGGCAGGAACGACATTACGAGGCAACAGAGAGTACGGCGCGGGCCACTTTCATTGAGGGGCAAACATCGCCGGCGCGCCGCTGCCAAGAAAGTAACACGACCATGGCTCGCAAAGATTCCATCCTGAAGATGCGGGATTTACTCGTCAAACGGCGCGATGCGCTCCGCCGGGCGCTCGCCGGCGACCTGAGCATGCTGAAGTCGCTCAGCGATCAGCACGGCGGCGACGTCGTGGACGCCGCGCTGGACGCCGTGCAGGATGAAATCAGCTCGAAGCTGGCCGAGGTCGAAAGCCGCGAGCTGGCGAACATTGAAGTCGCGTTGGAGCGGATGCGCACCGGCACGTACGGCGTGTGCGATGTCTGTGGCGGCAAGATTCCGCTCGCCCGACTGAACGCCCTGCCCTATGCCACCAACTGCATCGAGTGCCAGCGAGCTAACGAAAATGCTGGCGCCGGCGGCAATTATGCAGGCGACTGGAGCCGCGTGCTCGATGGCGGGCCGGCGGACGTAGACGTGTCGTTTAGCGATCTCGAGACGACCTGAGTCGCCTGATTTCGTTTGCTCAACTCGGCGCACTGACGAAGCATTTTCCGCCGTCGCGACTAAGGATTACAATCCGCAATGGGCAAAGCTGCGACTTGCCGCGCTTTGCAGGCCTGCATTGCTGGAGTCCTCGGTCCATGATTCTTCGACTCGCGAAGCGTTCTATTCCTCGCGGCTTGCTGCTGGCGACGCTCTACGCACTCGTGGCGGCCCAGCCGGGCGCCGCCCAAACAGCGGCTCCGGTTCCAGTGCTTACCGCGGTCTCCTTGCCTGCCGCGAACGATCGGGAGCGCCTGTTTGCCGAACTGGAAAAAGACGTCGCGGCGATGGACCGCGAGCTCGGCATCTATAAGCGGGTCGTGCAGCTCGTTGCGCCTTCGGTGATCCACGTGCAGGCGAAGCCGCTGCCGGAATACCGCTTCCGCCGTGAGGTCGAGGACGCCGGCTCCGGCGTGCTCGTGAAATACGGTGATCGCAACTATGTGCTCACCAATCGGCATGTGGTGAAGCATTCGGACGTCGAAAATATCACGCTGGAACTGAACGACGGCCGGCAGATATCGCCCAAGCAGGTCCTGATGGACAAGGACACCGACGTGGCGGTCCTGCTCGTCGATGCGATCGACCTGGTGCCGGCCCGCGTGGGTGATAGCGACAAGATGGAGATTGGCGACGTCGTGATGGCGTTCGGCAATCCGTTCAACCTGCGGCAAAGCGTCTCCCGCGGAATCATCAGCGGCAAGGGCCGGACCAATCTCGATCTGGGCGACGGCGGCGTCGATTACCAGAACTTCATGCAGACCGACGCGGCCATCAACCCCGGCAACAGCGGCGGCCCACTTGTCAACATGCGCGGCGAGGTGATCGGGCTGAACACGGCGATTGCCAGTAATTCTGGCGGCAACGACGGCATCGGGTTTTCGATCCCGATCAACATTGCCGTCAGCGTCATGCGGCAGTTGATCGAGACGGGCCACCTGCAACGCGGCTTCCTTGGCGTCACGCTGGACGGCTATTTCGACGCCCGGGCCGCTCAGTTCGTCGGCTTGCCGCGGCTAACCGGGACGCGTGTGAAGCAGGTCACCGCTCGTTCGCCAGCCGCACTGGCGGGGTTACAAGTGGACGACGTCATCCTTCGTTTTGACGGCGCCCCGATCGAGAACGATCA
>JAICUM010000650.1 GCA_025935855.1 Pirellulales bacterium
CTCCTCTGCACCAACGGCTGCGGCCTGGAGATCGGCGTGAAGGAGGGCCGCATCGTCGGCGTCCGCGGCCGAGCCGACGACATCGTCAGCCGCGGCCGCCTCGGGCCGAAAGGCCTCAACGGCTGGCAGGCGAACAACGCCGCTGACCGCCTTACGCAGCCCATGATTCGCGACGGCGAAAAGGGATCCGGCCGCTTCCGCCTCGCCACCTGGGAGGAGGCGATGCACCTCGTCGCCACGCGCTGCCGCGAGACGATCGACAAGTACACCGCCGGCGCCGTCGGCATTTACAACAGCGGCCAACTCTTCCTCGAAGACTATTACACGCTCAGCGTCATCGCCCACGCCGGCCTCGGCACGAACCACATGGACGGCAACACGCGGCTGTGCACCGCGACGGCCGGCATCGCGCTGCGCGAAACCTTCGGCAACGACGGCCAGCCCGCCACCAGCCGCGATTACGATACCGCCGACTGCATCGTCCACTTCGGCCACAACATCGCCGAAACGCAAACCGTCTCCTGGATGCGGATCCTCGATCGCCGCCGCGGTCCAAATCCGCCGCGGCTCATCGTCGTTGATCCGCGCCTCACGCCCACTGCCCAGGAAGCCGACATCCATCTCCGCCCGCGCCTCGGCACGAATCTCGCGCTGCTGAACGGCCTGCTCAATCTCGTCATCACCAACGGCCACATCGACCGCGAGTTCATCGACAAGCACACCGTCGGCTACGACGAGCTCGAAAAACGCGTCGCCAACTACACGCCGCACGTTGTCGAACAAATCACCGGCGTTCCGCAGGATCAGCTTCGCGCCGCGGCGGAAACCATTGGCCAAGCCGAGCGCCTCGTCTGCACCGTGCTCCAGGGCTTCTACCAATCGAACCAGGCCACCGCCGCCTCCTGCCAGGTGAACAACCTCGTGCTCATCCGCGGCATGATCGGCCGCAGCGGCTGCGGCGTCATCCAGTCGAACGGCCAGCCCACCGCCCAGAACACGCGCGAAACCGGCTGCAACGGCGAATGGCCGGGCTTCCGCAATTGGCAGAACGAAGCCGACATGCAGGACCTGGCCCGCCTGTGGAACGTCGATCCGCTCAAGGTTCCCCACTGGGCGCCGAAAACTCACGCAATGAAAATCTTCCATCTCGCCGAGACGGGCGCCATCCGCTTCCTGTGGATCATCGCCACCAACCCCTGCGTCTCGCTCCCCGAGCTCCACAAAATCCGCCGCACGCTCTCGCAGGAAAACCTGTTCACCGTCGTGCAGGACGCCTTCCTCACCGAGACCGCCCGCCTCGCCGACGTCATCCTCCCCGCCGCCCTGTGGGGCGAAAAGACCGGCACGTTCACGAACATGGATCGCACCGTACACATCTCGCACAAAGCCGTCGAGCCGCCCGGCCAGGCCCGCGCGGACATGGAAATCCTGCTCGACTTCGCCCGCCGCATGGACTTCCGCGACCGCGACGGGCAGCCGCTCATCACCTGGTCAACGCCCGAGGAGTGCTTCGAAGCGTGGAAAGAGTGCTCCAAAGGCCGCCCCTGCGACTACAGCGCGATGAGCTACGCGATGCTTAGCGAGCGCAGCGGCGTCCGCTGGCCCTGCAACGAACAGTTCCCCGAAGGCAAACAGCACCTGTACGCCGAGCTGCGGTTCCCCACCGGCTTCCACGACTGCGGCGACTACGGCCACGATCTCGAGACCGGCGGCCATATCACGCCGCAAAAGTACAAAGCCAACGACCCACAGGGAAAGGCGTGGCTCAAGGCCGCCGACTACCTGCCGCCCGAAGAGCTGCCCGACGACAACTATCCCTTCTGGTTCTCGACCGGCCGCATGGTGTATCACTTCCACACGCGCACCAAAACCGGCCGCACGCCCGAGCTAAAAGCCGCCGCCCCGAAGCCGTTCATCCAAATTCACGAGGACGACGCCGCGCGGCTGAACATCGCCGACGGCGACCTCATGGAAGTCGCCAGCCGCCGTGGCACGGTTCGCGCCCCGGCCAAACTCGGCGGCGTGCTCCCCGGCCACCTCTTCATGCCCTTCCACTTCGGCTATTGGGACAAACCCAAAGGCGACGGCATCGGCCCCGACGGCCAGCCCACCGCCGCCAACGAGCTGACGATCACCGCGTGGGATCCCATCAGCAAACAGCCCACCTACAAATTCGCAGCGGTGCGCGCCGCGAAAGTCGCCGACAAGTCGCTCGTGCAATCCGCCCTCGACGGCGCCGCCCACGCCAGCGACAAGCTCAAGGAAATCGCCGTCAACATCCTCGGCACGGCCCACGTCCACCGCAGCCACGTCAGCGATTACCTCGGCATGCTCCGCGCCGCCAACGAAGAATTCGCCGCCGCCTGCCGCCAGCTCGCCGACGACCACTCGGAGAACGCCGAAATCGTCCGCGGCTCCGAAATCCTCCGCGACATGGCCGACGAGGCGACCCTGCGCCTGCAAAAGTTCTTCGATCACTACGGCGTGAAGAAAATGGCCGAACCTCGCAAGCTCCGCCAAACCCTGTTTAACCACCACCGCCCCGGCGACTTCGGTTTGCTGCGCGAAGTC
>JAICUM010000219.1 GCA_025935855.1 Pirellulales bacterium
CAATCGCCGTCCAGTTCCGATGCGTCAGATTCACGTGGCTGAACGAAAACGCCCGCGGAATGAACGACACGTCCTCCGGGTCGAACTGCCGCTCCACCCAGTACGGCCACACCCAGTCGAGGTTGTGCTGAATGGCCTTCGTGTTGACGATGCCGCGAGCATGAAACAGCACCCCGGCCCGCAACAGCTCAATCGGCTCCGCCACCTCCGAGGGCTGCGCGAAGCTGCGGATCCGCGCCAGCCACAGCGCGGGATCGGCCAGCCCATAGGCTCGAGCCGCCCGTTTGACAATGAACTTCCATGGCAGAAATCGGAACATGCCGCTTGGTGAAGAGCCACATGGATGATCGTTTCGTGCGCGAAATGGCGTTGCAAGGTGCATTTCGAGCAAGGCTTGTGCCGAACTGCGAAGCGTGGCCGCGTGGAATGAGCTTCGTCGTCCAGCAGCCTGCGGCCAATGTAAATGTATCTGAGACATCGGTAAGGCATGGGACTTGCGGCCCGAATCGACGCCAGCATCCAGGTCGGCAAGCCGTCAACGGCGCCCCTGGACAATCTCAGCAGGAGGAAACGCCCATGTCATCGTTCGATCTTTCGCAATTCAACGGCCTGGCCGAGCGGGCTCGCCACTACTTTTCGCACGACAACCCAGCGGATGAAGGGCCGAACGTCGGGCATAACGAACGGATGATTTCCTCCGTCGCCGGCGCCTGCTTGCTGGCCACGGGGCTTTCGAGCAGCAAAAAGGGTTCGCTGCTGCTTGCCGGGCTTGGCGGCGCGCTGCTTTACCGCGGCATGACCGGCGTCTGTTACACGTATCGCGCGTTGGGCATAAACACCCGTAGTCGCAATCCGGCCACCGTCATTCCCGCGCAGCAAGGCTACAAGGTCGAAAAGACGGTCATCGTCAATCGACCGGCGTCCGAGCTTTACGGCTTCTGGCGTGAGCTGGAGAACTTGCCGAAGGTCATGCCGCACCTTAAATCGGTCGAGGCCATCGACCGCGACCGCTCGCACTGGGTGGCCGCCGGCGCCCTCGGGAAAGAGGTGCAGTGGGACGCCGAGATCTTCAACGACTCGGAGAACGAGCTCATCGCCTGGCGATCGCTTCCGGGCGGCGACGTCGATACCGCCGGCAGCGTCCGCTTCCAGCCGATTGGACAAAACCACGGCACCGCCGTCACGGTGACGATGAAATACGACCCGCCGGCGGGTAAGGTCGGCGCGTGGATCGCGTCGCTCACCGGCAGCGGCCTGGAACGGAAGTTGGAAGAAGACCTCGCCCGATTCAAGCGCCTGATGGAAGCCGAGGAGAGTTCTCAAGGCCAGGTCAGCTCGGGAACCGGCCCCGCCCATCAGGCATAAACCGCAAGACGCCTCAATCCAACAGAATAGCCGCGATGCAACGCATCGCCGGAGCGGCGCCGACAAGACGCCGCGCGAAGGAGTGAACGGTGGAAAGCAAGGCGGTATGGAAAAATGCCCTCGTCGGCGCCGGCTACGTCGCGGGCGGCTATGCCGCCTACCGGCTCATCACCGCGCAACTGCGGCATTACAATTTTCGCAATCGCGTGACCGTCATCACTGGCGGTTCCCGTGGACTCGGGCTGCTCATGGCGCGGCGGCTGGCTGCTGAAGGCGCCCGATTGGCGATTTGCGCTCGCAGCGAGCAGGAGCTCAATCGAGCCGCTCAAGAACTTCGCGACCGCGGCGCGGATGTGCTGCATTATCAGTGCGACCTCACGGATGAGCAGCAGCTCGAGGACTTTTTCGCCACCGTCCGATACGAGTTAGGCCCCGTCGACGTGCTCATCAACAACGCCGGCCTGATGCAGGTTGGCCCGGTCGAAACGCAAACCGAACGAGACGTGGACGAGGCGATGGCCATCCACTTCTGGGCGCCGCTCCGCGCTATCCAGCAGGTGGCGCCCGATATGATTCGCCGCGGCAGCGGCCGCATCGTCAACATCTCGTCGATCGGCGGCAAAGTCGCCATCCCGCACATGCTGCCCTACTGCGCGAGCAAGTTCGCGCTCTCTGGCCTGTCGCAAGCGTTCCGCATGGAGCTCGCCAAGTACGGCGTGTATGTCACCACCGTCTGCCCAGGACTCATGCGCACTGGCAGCCCCCGGCACGCGTGGTTCAAGGGCCGGCATCGCGACGAGTACACCTGGTTCAGCGTCGGTGGTTCGCTGCCGGGACTTTCGATGAACGCCGACGTTGCCGCGAAGCAAATCATCAACGCCTGCCGCTACGGCCGGGCGGTCATCACCTTGTCGCTGCCGGCCAAAATCGCCGCGACGCTCAACGTCATCGCGCCCGAAATCACCGCCGAGGCGGCCAGCATCGTCGCCCAACTTTTGCCGCCGCCTGGCGGCGTCGGCACGACCGCCGTCGAAGGCAGCGCTTCCGCGTCACGCTGGTCCCCCTCGCTGCTCACGCTCTTGAGCGAGCGGGCGGCCATCAGGAACAACGAAGTCCTGCCGCAAGAAATCGATCAGCCGACCGAGCCCGCTCCTCAGGTTTGAGCCGCTCCGCTGTCAGAAACCCGTGTGAGCGCCGCGCCATACAGCACCACGAGCATCGCATAATAGGTCCACAGCATCACCGCCATGAACGAGCCGATGAGTCCATAGGCTGTCGGCAGCTTGTCGCCCACCACGTAGGCCGCCAGAAGCTGCCGCCCGACTTCCCACAGCGCCGAAGCTACGAGCGCTCCAAAGAACGCCGCCCGCCAACTGACGACCGCCTTCGGCAAAAACCGATACATGGCCGCGAACGCCAGCAGATTGAGCAGCAAATGGATAATCGGCTGAAGCACGCGGCTCATCCACGGCGTGAACTGCAAGACAGCCTCGGCATTCTCTTGAACTCCTTTCAGCACGAGTGACGAAACCATTACCGCGATGACGAAGGCGCCGACCGCGATCAACATCCCCAGCGCCTTGAGCCGCTTAAAGACATGATCGATGATCCGCTGCCGCCACGTGATTTGTTGCTCGACCGGATTGTCCCACAGCCGATCGAAGGCGTAATCAATCTGCATGAAAATGGCAATGGCCGTCACGAGCAAGAACACGACGCCCAAGGCGCCGCTGGTCGCCGCATGCGATTCGACCGAGGTCAAGGCGCGGGAGAGCTGCTCACTCAGAGCCGGCGACGCCTGATCGCTGACCGCTCGCAAGATGTACTGCTGCGCGTTCTGCCCCTTGGCGGTAAAGCGAAATCCCCAACCCAACAGGGCGATCAGCACGAGCATCATCGGGAACAGCGAGAACGCCAGGTAATAGGCGATCGCCGCGGCCAGCGTCGGCCCCTCGCGCTCACTGAACCTCGCGTACGCGGCCCAGAACGGTCCGATGATGCGTTTGAGAATAGCCATGAAGGATACTTTTTCGCGTCTGAAAGCTGAACGTCGGTGATCCTAGTTTACCGCCGAAAAGTCGGCAGAAACGTTTAGCTTTCCGCGGGCTCGGGCAAGCTAGCCGGCACGGCATGTGCTGCGGCAGTCTGACATAGATCGGCGTTCGCCGCGACGCCGACTTCGCGTCTTCTCCCAATGTTGGCTGCACCATGGAGTTCTTTCAACTCACCGTCGGCGACGGGCCCTTGGTAGCGGCAGCCATTCACAATGGGCATTCGGTGCGTGACGAAGTCGCTCGGAATCTTTCGATCAGTGAAGACGATCGGCTGCGAGAAGAAGATCCGTTCACCGAAGCGCTCATCGACTGGGCGCCGACGCGATTCGTTGGCCGGCGTTCGCGGTATGAGGTGGACCTGAACCGCCCGCGCGAAGAGGCGATCTACCTCAAGCCGGAGCAATGCTGGGGCGCTAGCATTTGGGGCTCGCCGCCGTCGCGTGAGGTGATCCAGCGCTCGCTGGCCAACTACGATCTCTTCTACAAAACGGCATACGCGGTGTTGAGCCAGCTCATCGCACGCCAGGGCGCCGTCGTCGTGCTGGACGTCCACTCATACAACCATCGCCGCGGCGGCGCCCACGTCGCGGCGGCTGATCCAAGTGATAATCCGGAAGTGAATGTTGGAACCGGCACGCTCAACCGCCAACGCTGGGGGTCCATCGTCGATCGCTTTATGAAGGACCTCGGCAGTTTCGATTACTTCGGCCGGGAACTCGACGTCCGCGAGAACGTTCGATTCTTCGGCGGTTATTTCTGCCGCTGGATTCACCAGACGTTCCCGGACTCCGCCTGCGCGCTGGCCGTCGAGTTCAAGAAGTTCTTCATGGATGAGTGGACCGGCGAGGTCGATCGCCGCCAGCTAGCCGCTTTGCGCTCCGCGCTGGAATCGACACAAAGCGGACTGCTCGAAGCATTGAGCGCCTCGCGAGCTTCCCACGGCCATTAGGGCGCTTTTTCATGTCCAGCGACGTCAATGCCGGGTTCGACGAAGTCATTGCCGCCGTGCGTGATCGCCTCAGTCGAAATCTGCGAATCCGGCGAGCCCTGCCCGGCGGCGGCCGGCTGCGCCTCGATCGGCAGCTCCCCTTCTTGTGCGTCCATCGCTCACCGCAGGACGCGCCGGATCTTGGCACGCGCGAGTTGGTCACCACCGAGGCCGCCTATTTGTTCGCCAGCGGCGATCCGGCTCTGGCCAGCGGCCTCGCACAGCTATGCACCTCGATCCGCGAGACGCTTCAAGAGCATTTCGGCACTGTGCTGTTCATTGAAATCTGGGCTGAAGAACCGTCAGCCGAACGCGCCGCGAACCGCCCAGGCTCGCCGAAGTTTCGCCTGCTGCACGGCGGCTGCGACCCCCTGCAGTCCACCGTATTTGCATTTCAAGGCGCCCTGCGTGCTATTCGCCTGCACGGCGAGAATGCCGAAGTCGAGGTTGCCCCGACGCAGCAATTGCACGCGCCGGGATTGACGCCGCTCAATTCGTCGGAGAATCACTTTGGCTGCCAATGGATTGGCCTCGGCGTCCAGCCGATATACCGCGATGCACGAGGGCAAACGATTTATCCTGTCGTCCTGCAATCCCTGCGGCGGCAGCTCGCGATCGCCATTCGTAAAACGGTCTTTGCCTTCACGGGCCGAGGCGAGGCCAAGGCGCGAAAGCCGCTCGCGCACTACGAATCGCTGGGCCCGTCGGCGATGTCGCGGGCCGCTCGCGAAACGGACCAGCAGCTTAGCGCAATCTCGCAGTCGTTCGATTTCCTTCTGCAAGCCACGCCCGTCAATTCGGAAACGGCATGGGAGGAATTCAAGGCGAGCAGCTACGGACGACTGCCGACGCTTTACTATCGGCCGCTTCCCTACAACCCCACGCTGCTCAATCGCCAGCTTTATGCCGCGCCAATCGAGTATATCGAGGATGCGACGCTCGCGCACATCTTCGATGAAAAGCAAGACGAGCTCGGCAAGCAAATCGGCGCTCTGAAGACCATCGGCACGAGCGGCTTCTTCTACGACAGCTTGAAAATCTACGGCAAGCCGGACGACGCGCTCGCGCAGTTGGCCGACGATATCCTGGCCAAAACGGCGGAAACCGTCGATTCCAGCTCCGCGCTCGCGAGCGCCGAACAAATCATCGCCGCCGCTAGAAACCACTTCGACTACTACCACCAGCGGCTGCCCAGCTTCAACGCCAAGGTGCAACTGGTCACGGGAATCGCCGCGACGCTGATGGTGGCGCACGACCAACTGCTCGTTTCCGAGACCGCTGCCATCCGCCAGGACAGGCTCGAACCGCTTCTGCACCATGAGATCGGGACGCACCTGCTGACCTACTTCAACGGCCAGCAACAGCCGCTCCGGCAACTGTATGCCGGCTTCGCGGGCTATGAAGCGCTGCAAGAAGGGCTGGCCGTGTTGGCTGAGTACCTGGTTGGCGGCCTCTCAACAAGCCGCATCCGCACACTGGCGGCGCGCGTTGCCGCCGTCGCCGCGATGATTGAGGGCGCCTCGTTCGCCGAGACATTCGATCTGCTGCATCGGCAGCGCGGCATTCCCTCGAAGAACGCCTTCATGACGACGCTGCGAGTCTATCGCGGGGGCGGTTTGACGAAAGATTCACTGTACCTCAAGGGACTGAGCGATCTGCTCGCCTACTTACGCAACGGCCACGACTTGGAACCGCTGTACGTGGGCAAGATCTCGCTCCAGCGCGTTCCGGCGGTGAGAGAACTACGGCGGCGCGGCTTGGTCCAACCGCCCGTTTTGTTGCCCCGCTTCTGGCAAGAGGAGTCGCACCTCGCGCGGTTGGAAAAATGCCGGCAGCTTTCCCTTCTCGAACTCTTGGAAACCTAAGCCATGAAGATTGGCTTTGTCGTCAACGACATCAAAACCGAACAGGCAAGCTACACCACCACGCGGCTGGCCATGGGCGCCGTGAACCGCGGCCACGAAGCCTGGACGCTCGGCGTGGCCGACTTCGTGTACAAGCCTGATGGCTCGATCCACGCCAACGCGCGTTCCGTTCATGGCCGCGGTTACGATTCGCTCGCCGTCTTCATGCAGGAACTCCAGGGCGACGGCGCCCGACGAGAGCAGATTGCCGTGGACGACCTCGACGTGCTCATCCTCCGCAACGATCCGTCGGAGGATAAAGCCGAGCGCGCTTGGGCCCAGACGCCCGGCATCTTGTTCGGCCAGCTCGCCGTCGAGCGCGGCGTCCTCGTCCTGAACGATCCGATGCACCTGGCCAACGCCGTGAACAAAACCTATTTTCAGCACTTCCCCGAACACGTGCGGCCGCGCACGCTGATCAGCCGCGAACGAGAAGAGATCAAGGCGTTTGTCGCTTCCGAAGGCGGGCGGGCCGTCATTAAGCCGCTGCAAGGTTCGGGCGGCGCCAACGTGTTTTTGATCGCCAACGGCGAGGCAGCGAATCTCAACCAGATGATCGACGCGGTGCTGCGAGACGGTTACTGCATCGCGCAGGAATATCTGCCCGCCGCGAAGGAGGGCGACGTGCGGCTATTCGTGATGAACGGCCGCCCGCTGGCTCACGATGGCAAATACGCCGCCTTTCGCCGTGTGAACAAAACCGGCGACATGCGGAGCAACATGCACTCCGGCGGGCAGGCCGAGCCCGCCGAAGTCGGCGAGGCGATGCTGCGAATTGTGGACGCGGTGGCCCCGAAATTGACCGCCGACGGCATGTTCCTGGTTGGATTGGACGTCGTGGGAGATAAACTGATGGAAATCAACGTCTTCACGCCGGGCGGCCTGGGCAGCGCTCAATCGGCCACCGGCGTGGACTTCGCCGGCATCGTCCTTGAAGACCTGGAGCGAAAGGTTCGCTTGAAGAATGAACACGACGGTCATCTCACCAACGTGCAGCTCGCCACGGCATGAACGCCCGCGGAGACCAACGCCATGCGTGTTCGCCGTAGCAGTCGCATTCCTTCTCGCACCTGCCGTCGCGTTCGCACAGACAACTAACGGCACGCCGGACGACCAGCCGGCCATCGCACCGCAAGACGATGTCATCAAGCTCTTCGACGGCAAGACGCTTGGCGATTGCTACACGTGGCTAAAAGATTCCAAGCGCGAGGACCCACGCAAAGTCTTCACGGTGAGCGACGGCATGATCCACGTCAGCGGCGACGGCCTCGGCGGTCTCGTGAGCAACAAACGCTACCGCGACTACCACCTGGTGCTCGAATACCGCTGGGGGAAGCGCACCTGGCACGATCGCGAAAACGCGGCGCGCGACTCCGGCCTGCTCATCAACTCCAACGGCATCGACGGCGGTTACGACGGCACCTGGATGCCGTCGATCGAGGTGCAGATCATCCAGGGCGGCGTCGGCGACTTCGTCCCCGTGCCCGGAAAGAACTACGACGGCAAGCCGCTGCCGCTGTCCCTCACCACCAACGCCGGCCGCGACCGCGACGGCGAAATCATCTGGCAGCC
>JAICUM010000081.1 GCA_025935855.1 Pirellulales bacterium
GCCGCGGGCAGCGGCTCGGGATTTTCGCCGGCTCGGGCGTCGGCAAGAGCGTGTTGATGGGCATGATGGCCCGCTACACCCAAGCCGACGTGACGGTGATCGCGCTGATCGGCGAACGCGGCCGTGAAGTGAACGAATTTCTGGAGCGCGAGCTTGGCCCGGAAGGCCTGGCGCGCAGCGTAGTGGTCGTCGCCACGAGCAACGAGCCGGCGCTGTTGCGCGTGCAAGCGGCGTACGCGGCGACGACCATCGCGGAGTATTTCCGCGATGCGGGAAACAATGTGCTGTTGGTGATGGATTCGGTCACGCGGTTCGCGCTCGCTCAGCGGGAAATCGGCTTGGCCGCGGGCGAGCCGCCGACGACGCGCGGATTTCCGCCCTCGACGTTCGCCCTGTTGCCGCGGTTGGTCGAGCGGGCCGGCCGCACGCATCGCGGCAGCATCACGGCGTTTTATTCCGTGCTCGTCGAAGGCGACGACGAAAACGAGCCGATCGCCGACGCCGTGCGCGGTTTGCTCGACGGCCACGTGTGGCTCACGCGGCGGCTGGCGGAGCGCGGGCACTATCCGGCCATCGACGTGCTGCGGAGCATCAGCCGGTTGGCGAACGATCTGTCCACGCCCGAAGAGAAGCAAGCCCGGCAGGTAGTGCGCGAACTCCTCGCAACCTATGCGGAAAACGAAGACCTGGTGACCATCGGCGCCTACCGCAAAGGCGCCAACCGCACGCTCGACGCGGCGGTGGACATGCGCGACGAAATCAACCGCCACCTGCGCCAGACGGTCGAGGAGCGCGTGACAATCGAACAAGTGCGGCGCGACCTGGCTGCGCTCGCGGGCAAATGCCTGACGCGATTAAGTTCCGCCGGCCCAACGTCCGCCGCCGCGCCGCCATTGCCGCCGCCCGGCGGAGCCGCGAAACGGCCGACCGTAATTAAGGGTGCATGACAAGAGCATTCAAGCCAAAAGAGTTAGATGGCACGCTTCCGCTTCCGACTTCAGACGCTTCGCCGGCTCCGCGAAATTTATCGCGACGAGCAGCGCGCCCGGCTGGCGACGGCGTTCGAAGCGGAACGCATCCTTCAGGAACAGCGCGCCGCGCTCGCCGAGGAAGCCAGCGTGCTCGCGGATTCGCAGCGACAGCTCATGCGAGGCGCCGTGGACGTGAATCTGTTGCTCAGCGCTCAGCGATATCACTTGGCACTCGATGTTCAGGCGAAAACGCTCACCGACCAGGCCGCGAAGCTCGCCGAGGAAGTCGAGCGGCGACGCCAAGCGCTGGTCGAAGCCGACCGCGAGGTGCGTGTGCTCGACAAGCTCGAAGAACGACAGCGGAGGCAGCACTTCGAGGCGGCCGAGCGGGCCGACGCCAAGCGGCTCGACGAAGTCGCGACCACGCGCTGGGAGGTCGCTGAATAATGGGCCGGCTGTTTGGGTTCTTGATTTCGCTTCTCGGCTACGCCTGCGTGGCCTCGGTGATTTCGCTGGCGCTCGGCTACGGCTATTTGCGTCACGCGGGCAAGCTCGACGACGAAACGATGTTCCGCATCGTGGCGCTGGTACACGGCGTGAATTTGGAGGAGATCGCCAAGGCCAAGAAGCAGGAAAAGCCGGGCACGCCGGCCGAGGAGCCGTCGTTCCAGGAGCAGCGACAGCGTTCCCAGACGGCGTCGCTGCAGTTCGACGCGAAGCAGAAGCAGCTGGCTGACGGGCTGATCATTTTCAACTACCAACTTAAGCAATTAAATCTGGCGACAGACAACTATGCGAAGCTGCGTGCCGATGTAAAGCAGTATCTCGAAGAGCAAGGCAAGCTCGTGCTCAGCGAGAACATGCAGAAGGTGCGAGCGCAGTTCGAAGCGGTCGATCCAAAGAAGCAAGCCAAGCCGCTGTTGATCCAGTACATCGACGACAACCGCCTGGACGAAGTGATCATGCTGCTCAACAGCATGAAGCCGCAGGTGCAAAAAGACATCTTGAAAACCTTCACCGCGAAGGAAGATTACGACCGGTTGTACCGCATTCAGCGGAAGATGCTCGCCGGCGAACCGGTGAAGCCGATGATCGACGCCCGGCTCAAGGAGCTGGAGCAATTGGACGCCAAGCAGAAATAATGGCCCGGAGGTCGCACGAGATGGCGGTCACTTCGATTGATCCAATCAGCGCCTTCGCGCCGCCGCCGCGCGCGGCGGACGCCCCGCGCACCGTCGACGTTGACCGGTCGTTCGCGCCAGCCCTGGAGCAGGCCTACAAGGACGAGCGGCCGAAAGAGGTCCGTCCGCCGAGAAGAGATGACTTGGCGAAGACGGACGACGCGGCGCCGCCGCAGACGAAGTCGGTCGAGTCGCGGCACGAACAGTCGGGCAAGCATTCTGACGACTCGCAAGCCGCCGCCGACGCCAAGCCGGCGGAACACGCGGATCACGACAAGGAGCATCCGAAGGATTCAACGGACATTTCCGACGACGGTGCTGCCGCGGCCGCAGCTGTGTCCGGCGAGGTGAAGCCCGCGAAGGAAGTGACGGCGGCTGTCGAGAAGACGCTGGCGGCGGAGCAAGCCGCGAAAGTCGAGAAGACGCAAGGGGCGAAGGCGAAACCCGAAGACGCTCCGGCTGAAGCCGCGGGCGCGGCTAAATCCAAAGCCAAAGAGCAAACCGCCCAGCAGAAAAGCGGGGAAGAAGCCGCGGCGGCGCAGCATGGATCAAAAGACGCAAAGGCCAAGAAAGCGGCCGCAGCTAACGAAGAGCAAAGCGCCGGCGACAAGAAACAACAATCCGCAAAGAACGGGAACAACTCGGGCAAGCAAGCCGAAGGCGAGATTCAAGCCACGGAAGCCGTAGCGGCGCAACCTAAGGCCGCTAACACCGCGGCCGCGAAGCCTGATCCGACTGGCGCCGTCAAAGGCGACAAAGCCGACGGCGCGCCGCAGGCGAAGAAGTCCAAAGCCGCTCGCGATGACGCGTCTCCGCTCTTGAATCAGCCGAAAGCCGACGCGGCAAAACCGCCGGTAGTTGCCAAGCCGGACCAAGCCGCCGCGGCGGCCCAAGCGGTCGCGGCGCCGCACGTTCAACTCGTGAAAGACTCGGCGAAAGTCGAATTGTCGGCGAAGTCAAAAACCGACGCGATCGGTTCGACCAGCGCGCTGTCGAAAAATTCAGCCACGCTCGATAGACTCGCGGCTAGGGCCATGCGAACCGGCGAATCGGAATCTACAAGCAACTCGCCGGCGATCGACAAGAGCCGTTTCGTCCAGCGCGTCGAGGGCGCCCTGCGCGCCGCTCAGCAGCGCGACGGCCGCATCCAGGTGCGGCTCAGCCCGCCGGAGCTGGGCAACTTGCGGATCGAGCTGGCGGTGCAGAACGGCGTGATGCACGCGAAGGTCGAAGCCGAAACGCCCGCCGCCCGGAATGCCCTGCTCGACAACTTGCCGGCGCTCCGCGATCGACTCGCCCAGCAGGATATTCGCGTCGAGAAGTTCGAGGTCGATCTCCGCCGCGATTTCAACGGCAGCGCCGGCGGCGGCCAGACATTCGACCGGCCCAGCGGCCAGCCCGACTCCGGCCGACAGGAAGGCCGCCCGCGTCCGCCGGCGCCGCGGCCGACCATCGTCGCGCCGGCTCGACCCGCGGCCGCCGCCGCCAACGTGTCGGACGCCGCCTTGGACGTTCGCATTTAACTCGCCGCCGTAACCACGCACCCAAACTAGCCGCCACAATGGCCACCATTCCTAAGACCACCGGCGCCAGTTCCAGCACCGGCAACTCGTCGGTCAGCTCCGATAACAAGCTGAACGACGTAAACACGGACGACTTTCTGAAGCTCATGATCGCCGAGCTGCAGAACCAGGATCCGCTCAACCCGATGGACAACGACCAACTGATCAACCAGATCGGCCAGATTCGCTCGATCGCGGCGTCCGACAAGTTGAGCTCGACGCTCGACACCGTGCTGTTGGGGCAGAACATTTCCAGCGCCACGAACCTCATCGGCGCCGAGGTGGACGGCATTTCCGACGACCAGCAGAAGGTGACCGGCAAGGTGGTGCGGGTGAGCGTTTCGGATGGCCAGCCGAAGCTGCACCTCGACCTGAACCCGCACGCGGAATCCTCAAGCGACGAGGGCAATGTCGCGGCCGGCGACTACGAGTACCGCGTCGTCTGGTCGGACGACAAGGGTAATCTGGTGGGCGTCGATCCGCTGGCCGACGTCGAAGGCGACAAGCTTTCGCTCTCAGGCGATCCGCATTCGGTCCTCCTTAGCAACCTGCCCGTGTCGCTCACCGAGAAGCAAGTGTTCCGCCGCGAGGCGGGCACGACCGACTTCCACCTGGTCGGCGCGATCACCGACGGCAAGCAATCAACCTTCCTCGATACGACGGCCACGGCCGACCTGTCGGACTACGTCATGACCGGCACGCCGCAGCTCACGTCGCCTTCGCGGGAATTCATCGTGAGCTTGAAAAACGTCGGCGAGATCAGACCGCCGGGAAAATGAGCGAGACGAGATAACAAAACGAGCAGATTTCGAGTGCACAGAGTTTAAGACAAGAACGCAAACAGAATTAACGGCACGCATTGCGTGCCCCACGGGGAGATAAATCATGGGTCTGCAATCAGCATTGAGCACTGCGCTGACCGGCATGACGGCCGCGGAAACCACGATCGACGTCACCGGCAACAACGTCGCCAACGCCAACACGGTCGGTTTCAAGGAGTCGCACGTCAACTTCGCGACGCAGTTCCTCCAGACGCAAAGCATCGGCTCGGCGCCGACCGACACCAGCGGCGGCACCAACCCCCGGCAGGTGGGCCTCGGCGCCAAGGTCTCGGAAATCACTCCCAAGTTCACGCAGGGCACGATCCAGATCAGCTCTAATCCCTTGGACCTGGCCATCCAGGGCGACGGGTTCTTCATCGTCGAGGGCAGCCAGGGCGAGCACCTCTACACGCGCAACGGACAGTTCAAGACCAACGCGAACAACGAGATCGTCACGATCACCGGCCAGCGCGTGCTGGGCTATACCGTGGACTCGAACTTTGCGATCCAGCCGACGGGCCTGTCGCCGCTGCAAATTCCGCTCGGCGCCGCCGCGGTGGCCCAGGCGACTGAGAATGTGCAGATGAAAGGGGCGCTCAATCCCGACTTGAATGATGTGGGCACGACGCCAGAGATTATTCAATCCGGCGTGCTCAGCGACGGCACAAAGGCGGTGCCGAACAACACCGCGACGCTGACCGCACAAGGCAGGCCGCTCAACTCAACTCTGCTGGCTCAGGGCGCGGGCGCCGGCTCAATCGACACGGGTACCTATAGCTACCGCATCACCTATTCAGATGCATTCGGAAATGAAAGCCCGGCGTCCGATCTAACTGCCCCGCTGTTCATCGCCGGGCCGAGTCCGGCTAACAAGTCGATCGATTTGTCAAATATTCCGTCTCCGCCGGCTGGCAGTGGTTACACGAAGATGAATATCTACCGCGCCGACACCACGTCCAGCGTGCCGGCCAACAATGATTATCGCCAGGTGTTTAGCGGCGCCCTGGCGACGACCTACAACGATACAGCTTCTGATGCCTCGATCGTCGGAGCGCCCGCGCTTGACGACCAAGGATTAGGCAATGGCGCCTATAGCTACTACGTAACCTTTTATAACTCCACGAGCAACCAGGAGAGCCGGCCGACCGCCCGCTTCGGTCCCATCACTGCCGATGCGACGAACACCCCCCGCGTTTGGCTGCAGAACCTACCCGTGCCCGACGGTAATCCAACGACTGGCGGCTACGACGGCATTCGCATCTACCGTAACTTGGCGAATGACCAGACCAGTTTTCACCAGGTTGCACAGTTGGATCCTTCAGCGATCTTAGCTTTCGGCGCGAACCCGGTTAGTTATATGGACAAGTCGCCCGACACTGGAACCGGCGGCATCAGCAGTAAGCCGCTAATTAACCTTGATGGCCCGGAGATTACTTTCGGCCTGCCGTTGGTCGATGTCGTGTCGCGAAATGGATCAACCTACACCAACTTATTTCAAACCGGCGAGCTTTCCTTCGAAGGCACCAAGGGCGGCCGAAAGCTCGACGCCCGCACACTGACGATCACCAACTCGACCACCGTTCAAGACCTCCTGAGCTTTATGGAGCAGTCGATGGGCGTTGTGAAAACGGCGTCCGAATCGACCTTTCCCGGCTCAGTAAACTACGGCGGCGACATCTCGGACAGCAAGCTGCAGTTCACCTCGAACATGGGCATCGAAAACGCGCTCGGCGTGAGCCTCTCGGCCTTCAAGTTCACGCCCTCCGGCGGCGGCGCCACGACGTCCGTTCAGTTTCCCTTCACCACGACGCAGGAAGCCACCGATGGCCACGGCGCCACCGCGGATTTCGTCGTTTATGATAGCTTGGGCAGCCCCCTGAACGTGCGGATGACAACCGTGCTAGAGTCCATCGACTCGACCGGCGCCAAATTCCGGTGGATCGCCACCTCCGCGGACAATGTGCCCGACACGGGGTATTCAACCGTCGTCGGCACTGGCGTCATCACCACTGACGGCAACGGCAAGTTCCTCTCCTCAACGAACGATCACATTGCGATTCAGCGCGGCAATTCGCCCGCCCTTTCGCCCTTGGATTTCCAAGTGGATTTCTCGCAGGTGACTGGCCTGTCGCAAAAGGACAACACACTGAGCGCCGGCTCACAGGACGGCTTCCCCGCCGGTACGCTCACCAGTTTCATCATCACCGAAACCGGCAAGATTCAGGGCGTGTTCAGCAACGGCAGCTCGCGCGACCTCGGCCAACTGCAGATGGCCCGCTTTGCCAACAATTCGGGTTTGCAGCAAGTCGGACAAAACATGTACACCGCCGGCGTGAACTCCGGCCTCCCGGTGCAAGGCGATCCCGGCTCGCAAGGCATGGGCCAAATCACCACCGGCGCCGTCGAGCTCTCCAACACCGACATCGGCCAGAACCTCATCGAGCTGATCCTCGCCTCCACGCAATACCGCGGCGGCGCCCGCGTCATCACCGCGGTGCAGCAATTGCTTGACGAACTGCTGGCCCTGCGGCGTTAAGAGCTTGATAGCCAAACTACGGAGGTTCACACGAACGGCCTGTGACGATTGTGCCGGCTGGTACGCCCACCGTTTCCATTTGCCGCGTTTTCGACGGCTGCGGCGCCCCCTGAGCTAAATTTGAGACAAGCCTCGGCGTCATGCGGCGTCGCGGCTATCGAGAAGTTCTCCGCTCAGGAAGGCGTTTCCATGGCCGAAGCTCACGCTCCCGCTGCTGAACCGGCGCCCCGCCGGCGTTCGGGCATTATGACCCTGGTGAAGGCGATGGCCTTCGTCTCGGTGATCGTCATTTTGGAAGTCGCCGCCGCGACCGTGGTCCTGCCCAGCGCCGAGCAAACGCGTAAGATGGGCGAAGAGCTCGTCGCCTCGAACTCCGACGACAAGGACGACAAAGGCAAAACCCAGGAGGGGGGCGACCAGCAAGCTCTCCCAGAGAGCAAGGAAGTATCGCTCGGCGTGTACCACGTCGTGTCCTTCAACCCAGCCACCGGCACTAGCATGTGCATCGACTTCGAGCTGTTCGGCATCGTGCTAGCGAGCGACTCCGCGGAATTTGCCGAGCGGTTCACCCTGCACGAACGCCGATTAAATGAACAGGTCACCATTGCAATCCGCGGCATGGAGTCGGCCGATTTCACCGACCCCGGTTTGGGCTTGATCAAACGCATCATATTGGAGAAAGTCAACCGCGCTCTGGGCAAGACGCTGGTGCGCGAAGCGGTGTTCAGCGGCTTCTCGTTTAACGAACGCCGGTAAGGCTTGCCCGACTCCCTCTCCCTCCGGGAGAGGGCCGGGGTGAGGGCGAAGCGGAATCACGCTCCACAATCACCCCTCCCTAACCCTCCCCCATCAAGGGGAGGGAACCGGATAAAAGAAATTCCTTGGAACGGATTCCATGGCCGAAGAATCACAGCACGTTGATCAAGACGAAATCGAGCAACTGCTGAAGCAGGCGCAGGAATCGGTCGGCGGCCCGGTCGCGCCGCCGAAGCCGCGGCCCAAACCCGCGTCCTCCAGCGAACCTGGCGTCTCGCCGGAAGACATCGAGCTGCTCCTGCACAAGGCCGAGCAAGCGCTCGCCTCGATCGACCAACCGGCCGAAGCGCTGGCCGCCGGCGCTCAGACCTTCGCGTTCCAGGACTTTGCCGGCGCCGCGCCCACCAGCGATGCGGCCACCCTCGAGCTGATGCGGGACGTCGAGCTGGATCTCACGATCGAGCTAGGCCGCACCCACATGCATCTGGAAGACGTACTGAAGTTGAAGCAAGGCGCCGTCGTGCCGCTCGATAAACTGGCCGGCGACCCCGCGGACATCTACGTGAACGGCCGGCTGATCGCCCGCGGCGAAGTGCTCGTCCTCAACGACAATTTTTGCGTGCGCGTGGCGGAACTCATCGTCGGCGAAAGCGCATCGGCGTAATGACGGCAACCGGCCAGCTTTCCGGGCGGCGTTGCGGCCTTCTCCGTGGCCGTCCGCGAGCGGTCTTTCTTTTACTTTTATGCGTCGCGGCGATTGGTCCGGCAGGTGGGTGCGCCCATTTCCGCCATCGCCAGAAGGTAGTGCCCGATTCCGTGGCGGCGTGCCGCAAGCTTTCGTGCGACGCGGTCGCGGCGATGGAACGCGGCCAGACGGACGAAGCCCGCCAGCTCTTGAGCAAGGCGGTCGAATCCAACCCCGGCGATATCGACGCCCGCCGCCAGCTCGCCGAAGTCCTGTGGCAAACTGGCGCCAGGCAAGAAGCCGCCGCGAACATGCAGGTTGCCGTGCGGCTCGATCCGCGGCACGCGCAAACCGTCGTCCGCTGCGGCGAGATGATGCTGGACTTGAACCTGGCCGACCGAGCGCTGGCGTTTGCCGAAGAGGCGATTGTGCTCGATTCCACGCTCGCCGGCGGTTGGGCCTTGCGGGGCCGCGTCTTTCGCCAGCGCGGCGACGCGGAGCGAGCGCTGGCCGATATGCAGCAGGCGTTGCGTTACGACCCCAACTCGGCGGCCATTTTGCAGGAAACCGCTGAATTGCAGTTCAAGCTCGGCCGGCCGCAGCGCTGCCTGGCAACGATCGAACACTTGCTCGAAACAACTCCGGCGGCGGAACAATCGCGACAATCGCTGTGGCTCGCCGGCGTGGCATACGCGGCGGTGGACCGCCGCGAGGATGCCGTGGCGAGCCTCGCCGCGGCAAGCCAGCGCGGCGCCCCGTCGCCCGAGTTGCTCTACCAACTCGCCCAAGCCCAGCGAGCCGCGGGCCGCCCGGCCGACGCGGCCGCCTCGGTTCGCCAGGCGCTGGCCGCTGACGGCAACCACCAGCCCAGCCGGGCCCTCCTGGCCCAGCTCGAAGGGGCTGGCGTCCCCGGCGTCGACGCTCCCATCCGCCGCTAGCCGCCGCCCGCCGTCATAACCGGCACAGCCGGCCCATGCGAGAAGTTCAAAACCGAGGGCTAGCGCCCCGCGGCTGATACGATTAGCCGGAACGCGCTAGCGTCCGGTTCGTTTGTGGCAACGAGAAGGGCTGCCAGAACGACCCGGACAGCGACTGTGTTGTATCCTTTCATGGCGAGTTTTCGCCGCCCTGCCGTTCCATCCCGCCCAGTCATCCCGCCAGGAAATTCTGAACATGTCCCGCACGCTCGTTGCTGAACAGTCGGAGTTCGTCGATCGCCGCAGCCCCTACGGAACGGGCGAGGGCCAGGGCCGCGAGCGGCGCCAATTCACCAACAGCCACGAAGAGCTGTCGCCCGAAGCGGCGGAACTGGCCCGAGCCATCGACACGTACAAACTCTCGCACCGCCGTCGGTTCATCAACTTCGAAGAGATGCTCTCAATCGTCAAATCACTAGGCTACAAGCGCTAGCGGAGCGGCGGCTTCCCACCGCCGCGCATAACTTCCCCCAAGCAGCGTCCCCACGCTGCCAGCGTTTAGCCGCGACCCGATCGGGGAGCGCGGCCCCCGCCTTGGCAAACATCCGTTCTGCCGGGACCATTGTCTGCCGACCAAAAGGAGCAGGACATGGCAACGGCGAAGTATCTCGCATGCCCGACGGAAGTCGTTCAGGCGCCGATCGAGGTCGTGTGGCGTCTGCTCACCGATCCGGCTGAGTGGGGCGAGTTCTACGATATTCGCGTCCTCCGCGTTGAGCCGCCGGGCGCCATGGCGGCGGGCCAGCGGCTCGTTGGTGAAACGGGACCGCGGTGGCTTCATTTGGGCGTGACGTTCGAGTTTACGCTCATCGATGAACCGCGTCACACGCTCGAGTTCCAGGGGGTTCTTCCCTTTGGGCTGAAAGTACACGAGTCGATGAACTGCGTGCCAATCAGCAGCGAACAGTGCCGCGTCAATTACCACTGCAATTTTGAGCTGCCGCCTGGGTGGAAAGGCGCCGCCCTGCGCCGCCTGCTCGGCCAGCGATTCGAATCGGGCCCCGCCGACTCGCTACAGCGATTGAAACGCGCCGCCGAGCGCGAGCACCTGGCTCGCAACCCGACGGTATGATCAGCCGCCACTCCCACCGCCTCCCCCGTTCAGCCGCGATCCGATAGGGGAGCGCGCCGACGCCGCCAAATCGCCTAACGCTCACCCGCGTTTCTCGGCTATGCTGACGGGCAACCCCAATGGCTTCTCCCATGCGCTTCTCGCTCAAATGGATCATGGCCGGCATGGCCTACGTGGCAATCGCCGCGGCCGCGCTGGGAACCGGAAAGTGGTATTTCGCCGACGTGCTTTGGCCGCTGGCGCTCGTGGCGGTTATTTATGCGATTCTGCTCGCGGTTTTCACGAGCGGCCGGCAGCGTCTCGCGGCCGCGGGATTCGTAGTCGGTTGCGGCTGCTTTCTCATCTGCGTCACTTTTGGCAACGACGCCGTGCCGACGGAACGATTGTTGGTGGCCGCTGGCCTCGATCAAAGCGGCCCGAACAATTGGACGTCGTATCCGCCGGTCGTTGCCTACCCCGCGCCGGCGCCACAGCCCGCCGTCGCGACTCCCGTGCCCTCCACGCCGAGCAGTGTGGGTCCAGTTTACTATCCGCCACCCTACGCGGTCGTCCCGCCGACCCCCGTTGGCTACGCCCTTCCAGTCCAATTAATGCCAGGCCTACCGGTGCGCATCCGCGCCGCCAACGCCGTCACCACGCTCGTGTTCGGCCTCATCGGGTCGCTGGTAGGATTGATGGCGTTTCGCGGAGGGTCGGTTGAGGGAAGACGGCAGGAGGAAGAGTAACCCGTAGCCGAGCACATTGCCCTTATGCGGAGTCAAGCGCGGTCGTCGTGGCGATTGAAAAATCAAAAAATGCCGCTACGAATTCCATTCGGCGCCCCCCACTCGCTCCAATCCCAGATGCTGAGCAGAGTATTAAATGCCAACGCGCTCAACGGCAACGTTAGTCTCTGGCCCCAAAAAACCATTGCGTCTCATCGCTAGATAGTGTACAACTGATAGGGCTATCCACTTGACTCCACCAACCCCTAGTGATAGTGTTTTGTCATGGGGGAGGACTATCCGCGAACGATTCTCGAGTTGGAGCGGCGGTTTTCGACGGAGGAGGCGTGTCGCGCGTACCTGCGGCAGCTGCGGTGGCCTGAGGGGTTCGTCTGTCCGCGCTGTCAAGGAGCGGAAGCATGGGCGGGTTCGCGCGGACGGCTGGTCTGCCGCACCTGCCGGCATCAGACGTCGGCGACCGCTGGCACGATCTTTCAAGACACGCACACGCCGCTGGTGTTGTGGTTTCGGGCGGCGTGGTGCGTCACCAGTCAAAAGAATGGAGCGAGCGCCGCTAGCTTGCAGCAGGCGCTGGGCCTGGGAAGCTATCAAACGGCCTGGACTTGGCTGCATAAGCTGCGGCGCGCGATGGTCCGCCCGGGCCGCGATCAGCTTCATGGAACCGTCGAAGTGGACGAAACGTTCATCGGCGGAGAATCCCCCGACGGGACGTGGGACGCCCAAAAGGCGATCGTCCTGGTGGCCGCTGAAGAAGACGGCGCCGGCATCGGCCGCATCCGTTTGGCGAGCGCCGCCGACAAGAGCCGCAGAAGTCTCACGCGCTTCGTCCAGCAAGTCGTGGCGCCCCAGAGCGTCGTCCATACTGATGGCGGGGGCGGCTACCGAGGGCTGGAAAAACTGGGCTACCAGCATTTGTGCACGGTCGTGGGCTGGGGCGCTGACCCCGCCAAGGCGGGCCGTCTCCTGCCGCGAGTCCATCGCATCGCCTCACTGCTCAAGCGGTGGCTCCTGGGCACGCACCAAGGCGCCGTCAGCGTCGAGCACCTGGATTACTATCTGGATGAATTCACGTTCCGCTTCAATCGCCGCACCTCGCGCTCCCGCGGCAAGCTGTTCTATCGCCTCCTCCAGCAAGCCGTGCAAACCCCGCCGGCCACCTATCGAACCATCGCCGGCGGCCGCTCGGCCAAGACCTAACCACTAGATGTGGGGTTGGTGGAGTCAAGTGGATAGCCCTAACAACTGAATCCCAGTTCTTTGACATTTTATTATCGTGAGCGCTGCTCAGCTCTTGGAGCTGTAACGCCTGAATGCTCCCGCGCGCCGCATCGCGCAGCACGTTCCATTTTGTATCCATGGCCTCGACCGAACGACCCTCGCA
>JAICUM010000579.1 GCA_025935855.1 Pirellulales bacterium
CATCGACGACGAGATTGAGCACATGCTCGCCCGCTACGGCCAGCTTGTGCCGCACGAAGGCGCCGCTGGGCCGGGCGACTACGTCACGGCGAACATCCGCATCAGCCACGATGGCAAGCAGGTCACCCACGAAGAGGAGCGAATTGTCCGCGTGCGGCCGACGCTCAGCTTCCTCGACGCCCGCATGGAGGACTTCGGCAAGCTCATGGAGGGCGCGAAGGCCGGCGACAAGCGGACCGGCACGGTCACCCTCACGCAGGACGCCCCGAATGAAGAGCTGCGTGGCAAAACGCTGGATGTCGAGTTCGAAGTGCTCGACGTCAAGAAGCTCAAGCTGCCGGAGCTGACGCCCGAGTTCCTTCAAGAAGTCGGCAACTTCGACTCCGAGGAAAAATTCCGCGAAGCGGTGAAGGCGAACCTGCAGCGGCAGCTTGAGTACGAGCAGCAGCGCAAGGCGCGGCAGCAGATCACCGCCGAGCTCACGAAGAAAGCCGACTGGGACCTGCCGCCTGGATTGCTCAAGCGGCAAAGCGTCCGCGAGCTGGAACGGGCGGTAATGGAGCTCCGCCGCGCGGGCTTCAGCGAGGCGGAAATCCGGGCTCGCCAGAACGAGCTGCGGCAGAACAGCGCCGCGACGACCGCCAAAGCCCTCAAGGAGCATTTCATCCTGGAACGCATCGCCGAGGAGGAGAAGATCGACGCCGAGGAGGGCGACTTCGAGCAGGAAATCTTCCTCATCGCCCTGCAAAGCGGCGAATCGCCGCGGCGGGTCCGGGCCCAAATCGAAAAGCGCGGCCTGATGGACGTGTTGCAGAACCAGATCGTCGAACGCAAGGTGCTCGAGCGAGTTCAGGGCGAGGCCAAGTTCAAGGACCAGCCGTACCAGCCGACGCGCGTGGACGTGGAGGCCATCTCATTGGCCGCCGGCGGCGAGTCGGACGCCATCCCCGAGGCCCAGGAGCCCGAGGCGGAAGAACAAGAAGAGTAACGTCGGCGTAAGGGAGTAGCAGCCCGATTAGCTAACAGGCATCAAACGGATTGAAGGAACACATCATGGACCGTGACTTCGCCAGCGGCGGTTTTGCCGATCCGCTGAAGGCCGCCGCGATGCGGGATTATCAGCGACAGCGGCAGATGACGCTCGGCGATCTGCTCTTGGAGAACCGCATCATCTTCCTGCAGGGGGAGATCCACGACGGTAACGCCAACGAGCTGGTGATGAAGCTCTTGTACTTGCAGAGCGAGAACCGCCGCAAGGACATCCACTTCTACATCAACTCGCCGGGCGGCAGCGTCACCGCGACGCTGGCCATCTACGACACGATGCAGATGATCCAGCCGGCGGTCGCCACCTACTGTGTCGGCCTGGCGGCCAGCGGCGCCGCGGTCCTGCTGGCCGGCGGCGCCAAGGGGAAGCGATTCGCCCTGCAGCACTCGAAGATCATGATTCACCAGCCGCACGGCGGCGTCGGCGGCCAGGTTTCCGACATTGAGATTCAAGCGAACGAGATCATCCGCACGCGCCACGCGCTGAACGAAATTCTCGCCAAGCACACCGGCAAGTCGAACGAGGAAATCCACAAGGCCAGCGACCGCGATTACTACATGACGGCCCTGGAGGCGAAAAGCTTCGGCGTCGTCGACGACCTCCTGACCAAGCCGCCCGGCTCCGAAGAAACCGAGGACGAGGACTGAAGAAAATGACGAAGCAACGAATGACGAATGACGAATGGTGAAAACTTGAAACATTCGTCATTCGGAATTCGTCATTCGTCATTACGCACTCGGTCGCTTACGAAACACACAAACGGATTGCCCCATCATGCCCCTCATTCCCTACGTCATTGAAAAGTCCGGCCGCGAAGAGCGCGCCATGGACATTTACAGCCGGCTGCTGAAGGACCGCATCGTGATGCTCGGCTCGGGCATTAACGACGACGTGGCCAATGCCCTGGTCGCGCAGCTCTTGTTCCTGCAGTCGGACGACCCGAAGGCGGACATCCACCTGTACATCAACTCGCCGGGCGGCAGCGTCACGGCGGGAATGGCGATTTACGACACCATGCAGTTCGTCAACTGCGACGTGGCGACTTACTGCATCGGCCAGGCGGCCTCGATGGGCGCCGTCTTGCTAGCGGCCGGCGCCCGGGGGAAGCGGTTCGCCCTGCCGAACGCCCGGATCATGATCCACCAGCCCTCCGCCGGCATGGAAGGCACGGCCGAGGACATCATGATCCATGCCACCGAGTACCGGAAGACGAAGGAAAAGCTCAACCGCATCCTGGCCGAGCACACGGGCCAGACGATGGAGCAGATCGAAAAGCACACCGATCGCGATCATTTCATGAGCGCCCAGGAAGCGCAGGAATATCGGATCATCGACCGCGTCATTGCCAAAATCGGCAGCTAACTAGATAGCCGGGCCATCCTGGCCCGGTGTGCGTCCAGCCGTTCGCCAGCATTTGCAAGCATCATCCGGCCAGAATGGCCGGACTATTTCGCTTGACGCGGGGCGCGGCATTCCTTATTCCTTGCCGCGCGTTTGTCGGAACTGACGGCCGCTGCGCGCCCTGCGCGTGGCCGTTTCGATCGTCAGTTCCAGTTCGACTTGTCATGCCAAGCGAGCCAAGGATGGCTGGGCTTTTCGGTCGGTTAACCAGGTTGTTCGGTGCGCTGCTCTCGCTGCGCGAGCGGGGAATGCATCTCGCGGAGCGAGATGGCTACACTTGCGCTGCGCTGGCGCTTTGCGGGTTGCTGATGTTGCCGCTCGTTGGCGGCTGCCGGCACATGGATGGGGCGCAGGTGGATGTGCTGGAGCGCGAGCTGCGGCAGCAGGAAGATTACATTTACGAGCTCGAAGATTATCTGATCGAGTATTCGGAAAAACTGCGGCAAGCTCGCATGGCCCAGTGCCAGACCGACGGCGCCGTCAAAGACTTGTCCTCGACTCAGACGAAACGTGCCGTGCCGAAGGGAACGCTGGACGAAGATCTGCCGGTGACGCCGCGTTTACCGCTCAACGGACGCAACCACGCCGCGCCGCCGGCCGCGAGCTCGCCATCGATCGTGCCGCCCACGCCTCCGGCGACTGACGCTGCGAAGCCCGAGA
>JAICUM010000606.1 GCA_025935855.1 Pirellulales bacterium
CAACGTTCCGGTCCACACCGGCTTTCCGTTCACCTTCTGCGTGACGTTTTCATACGCGGCATGGCCCATTGCTTGGAGTCGCGCGGCCATGCGCATCGCGTAGCAATGCGTGCAGCCGGGAGATACGATCGTGCATCCGGAAACCGGATTCCACGTTGCATCCGTCCATTCAATCTTCGACGCTTGACTCATCTTTCCACCTCCGTGCGGAAGTGTGAACTCCTGTTCACATATTAGTTCCTGTCGAATCTCTTCGTCAAGGTTTCCTTTCAATACGCCTTCGCGAATACCCCGCGTTTGTTGCTGGGCTTGCCGGTGAAGATGCACTTGCCCGGCTCCTCCGGCGCATCGATGGGCACGCAGCGGACCGTCACCTTTAGCTCTTTGAGCTTCTCGTTCATTTCAAGCGAATCGACGAAGTGCGAGTACGCCAGGCCGCCATGGATCTCCGGGTCGTCGGCGTTCTTGGGCGTGAAGAATTTCTCGAACTCGGCGAGGCTATCGACGCGGACGGTCGCATCGTCGCGGAGTTTGCGCGCCCGCTCGAACAGCGAGTTCTGAACGTCGCCGAGCAGCGTGCCGATGTTCGCGACGAATTCTTGTCGCGAGACTTTGGCCGGCCTTTCGGAGGAATCGCGGCGAGCCGGCATCAATGTGTTGTCCGTGATGTCGCGCGGACCGATCTCCAAGCGAATCGGCACGCCGCGCTTGACCCATTGCCATTTGCGGTCGCGGCTGTCGCGGGCGTCGATGCGCACCCGGACCGGCTCGCCGTCGTACTGCTGGGCCTGCAACTCGGTGCGGAGGGCTTCGCAGTATTCGAGCACCATGCCGCGGTCGTCGTCGGTCTTCGCGATGGGCATGATGACGATCTGGGCCGGGGCGAGCTTCGGCGGCAGCACGAGGCCGTCGTCGTCGGCGTGGGTCATGATCAGGCCGCCGATCAAGCGGGTCGAAACGCCCCAACTGGTCGTCCAGGCGAATTGCAGCTCGCCGGCCTCGTTCTGGAACTTGATGTCCTGCGCTTTGGCGAAATTCTGGCCGAGGAAGTGCGACGTGCCGGCTTGCAGGGCTTTGCGGTCCTGCATCATCGCTTCAATGCTGTAGGTACTGACGGCGCCGGGGAAGCGCTCGCCGGCGGTCTTTTCGCCTTTGATGACCGGCATGGCCATCGAACCCTCGGCAAACTCGGCGTACACGTCGAGCATTTGCAGCGTTTCGCGCTGGGCCTCTTCGGCCGTCGCGTGAACCGTGTGGCCTTCCTGCCAGAGGAACTCCGTGGTGCGCAGGAACATGCGCGTGCGCAGCTCCCAACGGACGACGTTCGCCCATTGGTTGATCAGGATCGGCAGGTCGCGGTACGACTGGACCCAGCGGGCGAACGTGGCGCCGATGATGGTTTCGCTGGTGGGTCGCACGATCAGCGGTTCGTCCAGCTTGGCGCTGGGGGCGGGTTGAAGGCCGCCGCGCCCGTCGGGCTCCAGGCGGTGATGCGTGACGACCGCGCACTCCTTGGCGAAACCCTCGACGTGCTCGGCCTCCTTCTCCAGGAAGCTCATGGGAATGAACAGCGGGAAGTACGCGTTTTCGTGGCCGGTGGCCTTGAACATGCCGTCCAGGCGGCGCTGGATGTTTTCCCAGATGGCGTAGCCCCAGGGCTTGATGACCATGCAGCCGCGAACGTCGGAATTCTCCGCCAGGTCGGCGGCTTTGACGACTTGCTGGTACCACTCGGGGTAGTTTTCTTCACGGGTGGGCGTGATGGCAGTCTTGGCGGGCATGCGGGGGGTTCAGGGTTCAGGGTTTAGAGATCAAATGAAATTAGCCGCGATGCTACGCATCGCCGGTGAAGCGTCTATGGACGAGCCATTCTAAGCGAGCGGAATCCAGGGCGGAATGCGTGCCGAGGGGACAGTCTGGCGTGCCTCTTTTTGATATGATGGTTCGTTCGCGCCGCTCCGGCGATGCGTAAATCGCGGCCTTTTTTTCTGAACCCTGAAACCTAAACCCCGAACCCTCGTTCATGTCCGATCGTCGATTCGTTAGTCAGCTCGCCCATAATGAAGCCGTGCAGCAGGTGTTTCTCGCCGCCGAGAAGCAGTTGCGGCCCAACCGCAATGGCAATCTTTACCTGCAGGTCGAGCTAGCCGACCGTAGCGGGTCGATCAACGCCCGCATGTGGAATGCCAGCGAGGACGACTACCGCGCGTTCGAAAACGGCGACTTCGTTGTGGTGGACGGGGCGACGCAGCTCTTCCAGGGCAACATGCAGCTCATCGCGAACCGCATTCGGCGGGCGAGGCCGGACGAGGTGTGCGAGTCGGACTTCATCACGCTTCAAACCGCCGACGTCGAGCGGATGCGCGACCGGCTGGTCGAGATCCTGTCAAACATCCAGACGGCGCCGCTGCAGCGATTGGTTCGCGCGTTTGTCGAAGACGACGCCTTCATGGACAAATTCTGCCGGGCGCCCGCGGCGGTGAAGAATCATCACGCTTACAAGAGCGGCCTGTTGGAGCACGTGGTCAGCCTGATGGAGCTGGTGCTGCTTGTGGCGCCGCGCTATCCGCAGATCGATCAGGACAAGTTGCTAGTCGGAGCCTTCCTGCACGACGCGGCGAAGGTGGACGAGCTGGCCTACGACCGTGAGCTGGCCTACACCGACGAAGGGCAGATGCTCGGCCACATGATCATGGGCGTCTCGCTGGTCGATGAAAAAGTGCGCGAGTGCGTCCGCAAGGACGGCATGCCAATGCCGGAGAAGCTGGTCGTCGAAATCAAGCACATGATCGTCAGCCACCACGGCGAGTACGAATACGGCAGCTCGAAGTTGCCAATGACGCTGGAGGCGGTAGCGCTGCATCACCTCGACAATCTTGA
>JAICUM010000161.1 GCA_025935855.1 Pirellulales bacterium
CCGAGGTGCTCACCGACGGCATCAACGATTTTCCAACGGCCGACAATCGCGTCGCATTCGGCGTCGTCATTCAGAATCCAAACGACGTGTCGGTCCATTCCGGCAAGAGCATGTACCGGGACCTGGCCTTCCGGTTCATGAACACCGCGTTCTTCCTCACGTACGACGGCGTGGAGAATCACGCCGACGAAAACCACTTCTCGAATCTGTTGTTCGACGCGGTCGCCAATCCGTTCCGCATCGAGAATCTGCAGAGCGTCGGCAACTACTTCGAACACCTCTTGATCTACGAAAACATTGAACAGGGCGTGTACACCCCTACCAACCCGTTCGACATCCGCCGCGCCGGCCAGCTCACGATCAACAACATGACCGTCAGCACGGCCGGGGGAACCGTGTTTCGCATCGGCTTTACCGACACGCCGGGCCAGGATTGGTTCCGCCGCGGCGGCGGCACGCTGAAGGTGACGGGCCTGTACGTCGATAGCAGCATCGTCACGGCGGGCTATACGCTCGACAACCCCTTCAAGCTGATCGACATGGCCTCGCCCACCATCGAAGCCAACATCGACATCCAGGGCACGCTCTCCTTCGATACGACGTATCCGTATCTGGAACGGCCTGCGGTGAATGCACGTAAGTACCTCGTCACACTTACTTCGCCGACCGCCACCCTGTTTCTATATACCCGACGGATTAACCTGCCGACGACTCTTACCGTTGCCAACAATCCCACCGAGGAAATAGTTTTCACAGCGGGCGCGAACACGCTTCAGGTCAAAGTCGATATCTCGGGTCCACACAATACCGTAGCTGATCTTGTGAACGTGCTCAACGCGCAAGGCAACAATAGTACCAACAATGACTACACCCGAACGCTTTTTAGGGCTGAAGTTGACACCAACCCCACTGCGACGATTTCGGGTTCCACAGCGGCGACAGCGTTCGAATTAGTGCAATTAGACGAACCGCTTATTTCCACGCAAGGCACAGATTCGCTGCTGCAGCTCAACATCCGCAGTTTGGACGCCGTGAATGCGGCGAAGCATCCGCGGTTGCCGTTGCAACCGCTCTACTCTCAGTCATCCTATAGCGGAGCTCACACCACTCCCCTCTTCATGCTTCCCGACTACATGCCGGACCTGCTAGAGTCCGCAGCAATCGCAACGGCGAAGACCGGCGCGCTACTTTGGCTGGAGTCGCGCCGGCCGACTTCCATCACGTTCGGCACGCCGCCCGCCGTTTCCGATTGGATTGATTCGTCCGCGAGCACCAATACAATCACCGCGCCCCTGGCAGGCAACCGGCCCCTTTACCACGAAAACCTCATCAATCATCGAGCCGCCCTGCACTTCGACCCGGTCGCCGCGGATGATTACCTGATTCGAGCGACTACCTCGTTCGACGGTTTGTTCGACTTCACGATATATCTCGTGTATTTCCCCAACAGTCTCTCGATCAACCCGCAAACGCTCGTATCGAATTGGATATTCCCCAATGATTTTTCGTGGCGTCTGATCAGCGATGCCAACGGCAAAGTACAACTCCTCTGCTCGCCGGACAACACCACCATCTATTCTAATACCGCCGTTTCAGGGCTGCTTCTTGATTCACCCAATCTCGTGATCGTTTCGCGCGACGCCACGAGCGGCCTTGTGAGGACCATCATCAATGGGCGGATAACCGACTATCCGGGCTTTTTGACCGGTGCCTTGGCCAGCTCAAGTGCGAATTTCCACGTGTCCGGTTACGTGAACGGCGGTAGCGTGGTGCAGCAAATTCGCGGCGCGCTCGCGCTGTCATCATCCAGGACGCGCCCGCTTACGACGAGAATGTTGCGGATTATCTGCGCGCCGTTTACGGAGTCAATTGATTTACCATAGCAGTTCCCGTGTACTCTCTCGGAGGCAACCTCATGACCATGAACCGACAACTCGCCAGCGCCGTCGTCGCCATCCTTTTCGCGCCTTTCGCCGCCCACGCCGCCCCGATGACGCTCGTCAACGACACCTGGCAGGACGGCGACCGCACGACGCCCGCCCCGCCCATTTATTCCGAGAACGGCGTGGACAGCGATGCTGATGGAGACCTGGAATCGGCTTGGTTTAATGGCGGCTCAGGATCCGTCATGACGGCTAGCCCAGGGAATCTCCGCATGGACCCGGCCGATGCGTCAGCCACCTGGACGACCTATATCAAGGCGGAACCAGCAATCGGACTCAGTCTAAACGACTTCGTCCGCTTTACCTGGCGGTTCCGTACCGGCGACGTCAATGCCTCGGACACTGGTCAGAACTTTCGCATCGCCATGGTCGATTCGGCGCCCGCTGCACGGCTCATGGCTGACGGCTCGCCGCCCGCGGGCGTATATGCCGGACTGGCACTGTTTGGGAACATGGCCGAAACCACTGGCAACGCGAATTCCTTCGAGGTGCGTGAACGCAATACGCCGTCCGCCGGTGCCCTCTTAGAAGATACCGCAAGTTGGTCTACGATCGCCAACGGCCTAGGCGCTGGCGAGGTAGGCTATGCTGATAACACCGTATACACCTTTACAGCGCTCATCAAGGCTGTCGCGCCAAGTGACTTGGACATCACGATGACGATGGCTGGGGGCAACATCGGCGGCACTGGCAGCGTGTCGCTGCACGTCGTCGATACGACGCCAATCTCCTTCGGCTACGACACGTTCAGCATCTACGTCGGCGACCAGTCCTCCACCGCCACGCTGTTTGACAGCAGCTTGTTTATGGTGGAGGTCGGCCACGACGAACCAGTCATGCCCGAGCCATCCTCCGCCGTCCTGGCGACGCTCGTCGCCGTGGCCATGCCGGCTTATCGCCGCCGCCGCGCTTCACAATGACTGTCTCGGATGGGGGGCCGATCGCTTGCCGGCTCCCGGAATCACGGCGGCTGAAAGTCGCCGCTACCTTGCCGGCGCCGTTCCGGTCGTAACGGTTGTGCCGGAGGCGCCTGTAACGCCGTTTCTGACGATTCCTCCGAAAAAATCGAAAGTGCCGGTCTTACCGCGGCCGATCTTTCCACGTAGGTAACCGCCAACTGGCGCCTGCGGAGTTCCTTTACCTCCCGCGCCCGCGCGGCTACCGGCTGGATGATTGGACCGGCCGCGGGCCTGCATGGCCCGATCGACTTTTCACAGGGGGGATTCAAGGATGAAACTGCGTACTTGGGCAGTCGCCGCGCTCGCGGCCTGCCTTGTCGCCTCGACCGTGCACGCCAAAAGCCAGGAGGCGATCGCGCCGCCGGCCGGCCAGCAGATGGCTCAGCCCATGCCGGGCATCGGCCAGAACATGGGGCAGCAGCCCCACATGGGCGAGCAAGACCCGATGGGCCAGATGGACATGGGTCCCTTGGACGAAGGGCAATCCGAGCTCCAGTCCTACGGCTCCTGCGAAACGTGCCTGAACGACCCCTCCGGCAGCTACGACGGCGGCTACGGCGGCCTCGTCGGCATGATGACCGGCGGCCGGCGGCTGATGTTCGTCGGCGGCGCTCAGTACATTTACGCCCAGGCCACCTTCAGCGACGCCACGGCCTTCCTCGAGCAAAACATCGTCACCGGCCAGGAAATCATCCACCAGGTCGATTTCGGTTACTCGTCTTCCTACGCCCTGTATGGCGGATTCTACCTGCCGGACTGTGGCGGGGCCTTGTTGTTCAACTACACTCGGCTCACCAGCAACGGCGACTACGCTGCCGACCGGATTCCCGGCACGACGAACATCTTCGGCCCGTTTGAAATCAACAACAACATCCGCGGCCACGCCACGGTGGGCCTCAACTCCTACGGCATCAACTTCGCCAAAACCATCCCGCTGGGCTGCCTATGCGGATGCAAAGACTGCGGCGACTCGTGCGACGATTGCTGCACCGGCTGCGACGCCAACGGCTGCTCGAACGGCGGGTGCGCCGGCGGCTGGTGCCCCGCGTGGGACATCACCTGGTACGGCGGCGTTCGCTTCGCCACCGTGAACTGGGACAACACGATTTCCGCCACGCAGGCGAGCCCGCAGTTCCCTGAGTCGGCCCGCTCGACGCTGAATTTCAACGGCTTCGGCGGTCACATGGGCCTGCTCGGCCGGCGCTACCTCGGCAAGCGCGGCCTGTTCAGCGTCTACGGCCGCGGCGACTTCTCCGTGCTATTCGGCAATGTTGACATCGAGCGCGTCACGTCGAACATCGCCGGCTCGACGTCCCTGACCACGTCGAACGACATCACCGTCCCGGTCACCGAAATCGAGCTCGGCGCCTCGGCTCACTTGGGCGCCCGCGCCACGGTGTCCGGCGGTTACTTCTGGGCGGCCTGGCACGACCTGGGCATGAGCCCGACGTACAGCTTCCAGAACCAAATCGAGTTCTCGCACTTCGACGACGCCAACATCCTCGGCTGGAACGGCCTGTTCGGCCGCCTCGAGGTGGCCTTCTAATCGCCTGAGCGAATCGCTTGAATCGCCCAAAAAAGAAAGGGCCAGTCGCAAGCGCGGCTGGCCCTTTTCTTAGTAGGTCCGTTCTGCCGGAAGGGACCTGGCCGCAAGGTCAGGCGTTGCACTCGGCCAAGGTCACGCTCGGCAAGCGGGACCTACTTTTAAACAATACTCCTTCCACTGTTAGCAACTGTTCACGCCGCGCTGACAAACTCCTGCTTCGGCCCGAAGAACTCATAATGCACGCGTTCTTCCGGGACGTTCAGTTCCTTCAGCGCGCCGAAGACGCAACTCATGAACGGCTTCGGCCCGCAGAGGTAAAAGTCCGCGTCGCTGGACGGAATGAGCGAGCGCATCGACGCCGCGTCGAGCAGCCCCACGCTGTCGCAATGGCCTTCGGCGACGTCCTGCTCAGCCGGGGCGTCGTATTTGAAGTGTACTTGGACATTGGCATGATCGTCGGCCAGCCGGCGGACCTCCGGGCCAAAGGCATGCGCCGCGCTGTTCCGCGCCGCGTGAATGAAGTGCACCGGCGCCTGGACCTTCGACTTCGCCAGCGTCTTGAGCATCGACAGCACGGGCGTGATGCCCACGCCGCCGGAAATTAGCACCGTCGGCCGTTCATGCGCTCGATCCAGTCGCAGCGTGAATTCCCCGCACGGCGGCCCGATCTCCAGCGTATCGCCTTCCTCGATCGCGTCGTGCAAATAATTCGAGACGACGCCGGCCGGAGCGTTGGCCGCAATTGCGTCCTCGCGCTTCACGCTGATGCGGTAGTAATCCGAATTCGGCGCATCCGACAGGCTGTAGTTGCGCGGCGCGATCAGCTTCGCCGGGTGATTGATCTTCACCGTGATGTACTGCCCGGGCTTGAACGCCGGCAGCTTGCCGCCGTCCGCCGGCGCCAGGTAGAACGACGTAATCACGTCGCTCTCACGCACCTTTCGCTTCACGGTGAACCGCCGGTAACCGTTCCAGCCGCCCGGCGCTGAGCGCTGTTCATCGTAAAGCGCGTGTTCGCGATCGACGAACACCTTCGCCAGAAAGCCATAGGCTTCGCCCCAAGCGGCCAGCACTTCCTCGGTCGCCGCGTCGCCCAGCACATCCTTGATCGCCGCCAGCAAATGCTTGCCGACAATCGGATAGTGCTCCGGCTTGATCCCGAGCGAACAATGCTTATGGGCGATCAGCTCCACCGCCGCTCCGAGGGCGCCGAGATTGTCGATGTTCGCCGCGTAGGCGCAAATCGCTCCGGCCAACGCCCGCTGCTGCCCGCCGGAATGTTGGTGCGCATCGTTGAAAAAGGCCTTCACCTCGGGGTTGCCGGCGAACATCAGCGTGTAAAATCGCCGGGTCAGGGTTTCCGCCAGCGGGGCCACCGCGGGCGCCGTCGCCTTGACAATCTCAATCGTTTTTTCACTCAGCATGAATCCGCCTCTCCAATGTCGTGGTCACCCGCGCCTCTGCCGGAGGCGCCTAGGCCGAACTTACCGGTTGCAATCTGCACGTCAAGGTGTAGAATCAAATTCGTCACAAAAGTGAGCGACCATGCTATCTAAAACAGCCGAATACGCGCTGCGCGCCGCCGTCTGGCTCGCCCAACAGCCGGGTGAGCCGGCGTCCGCCGATCAGCTCGCCGAGGTCACGAAAGTCCCGCGCCGCTATCTGCACAAAGTGCTGCAGGACCTGGCGCGCGCCGCGCTCGTTCGCTCGCAACCCGGCCCCGGCGGCGGCTACTGCTTAGCCCGGCCGCCGGAGAAAGTCACGATTCTCGACGTCGTCAGCGCGACCGCGCCATTGGAGCGCATCAAGCATTGTCCGCTCGGACTGCCAACGCACACGCGGCTCTGTCCCTTGCACAAAGAACTGGATCGCGTGTACGCCTCGGCCGAAGAAGCCTTCGGCCGCGTGACGCTCGCCCAACTCATGCGCTCCTCCAGCAAGATCGTCCCGCTGTGCGATGTGGGATCTGCTTGATTAATGCCGGTTTAATGCTCGGTTCAAGGCACGGTGGTTAATTTGATTTGAAGCGCCCGGCAGGCTAGACTTCAATCGATGAGCGTCCGCGAGTTCTTGCAAGTTGATCCCGCGACGCTCCATCTTCCCGGAAGTCGAACCGATGGGGCGGACTTGCTAAAGCTGCAGCGGCAGTTTTCCAAATACGGAAAAGCAACCACCGGCATGCCGCCGATTGAAGTCAGCCGCGGCAGCGATGGAGAATTGGTCATCAATAATGGCGTGACCCGAGCCACTCGCATTGCTCGTTATGCGCCAGGCGTTCTTGTCACCGTTGAAGTGATCGACGTTCTTCCCGTGCCTGTTGCCCAGCTGCCAAAAGTTGGAGAGCGAAAATGACTACCAGCGAAGTCAAAGCGAAGTTACTAACAGCCTTAGAGGAGTTAAGCCATTTTCATCCTGATTGGCGTCTAGGGCAGACCATGGCGAATTTGGCGATGGCCGCGGGACGGACTGAGTCGAGCGGCGTCTGGGATCTGGAAGATGAAGAAGCGCTAGTTGCGGCCCAGCGACTACTCGAACGACATCGCGAATATGTGGCGCCCTGAACCGAGTCCACAAACTCTCTAGCGCCCGCTGATTTCAAACGGCAGCGTCGTCTGTCCGATCTTCCCGGAGTTGTGATCCGTGATCGTCAGCTCCAGCGTGTACTCCCCCGGCGCCATGCCCGCCGGCAGCGGGAATTCGTACTGCATGTGAAAGTCCCGCCGATGGTTCCGGCACTTGTCGGCCACTTCGGGGAACTGCTTGCCGTCAATTCGCTTGCCCGTCTTGTCCAGAATCTGGTAGCTCGTCCCCAGCGAGGTGTGATAGCCGTCGTCGCGCGACTCGCTGCGGAAGTTCTCCACCTCGGCGTATAACGACGCCTTCTGCCCCGGCCTAAAGCTCGCCGTCTTTCGCGGCTCATACGCGCCAAAGCCATCCACCGACGTGACAAAGGCCGCGTTGCGAATCTGCAGCGTCGCGAGCTCCGAGAGCTTCGCCCGCGCTTCATCCAGCGGTGCCAGGGCCGCGGCCGCCCGTTGCTTGTCGTCCAGCTTCCCGCCGGCGCCTAAATAAGTAGACATTGCGAACAACTGCTTCGACCAGTAATCCTGCTGTGCGGCCGAAGCGCCGGGAATCGGCCGGTACGCTTCCTCCTCGCGACCCGCCAACAGCGCGAGCGCCCGCAACCGCATGTGGTCGTGCAGCTCGTCCACGCTCGCGGGCGATGGGCTCACCCGGGCCTGAAGATCGGCAATCGTCGCGTTCAGCTCCGACTTCCAATCGCCGCTCGCTTGAACTTCGTGCGACGCTGGTACGGCCGAGGCTTTAAGTTTTTGTCGAGCCGGTTGCTCCGTCGCCGTTGGCTCAACGTCCGACTCCGCGACAACCACGTCGTCAGCGACCGACACTGGTTCTTCGGCGCCCGCTTGCTCGACGCTGGCTTGGGCGCCCGCACGCAGCGGCGCCGCGCGGCGAGCGGGTTGAGCGGCGTTCGCCGAAGCCTGCCGCCGCGACCGGCTCGAAATCGGCGGCGCATCCACCCGCCGAGCGTTCAGTGGCGACGAGCTTAGCGACGCCTGCACCGCCGCGCCGCGCCTCACGCTCGCGCCATCATCCGCCGGCAGCTCGTGCGACGCCAACTGAACCTGCTTTTTGGAAATCAGCCCCCGATCCTCATTCGCCGGAATCAGCTCGTCCCGCCGCTCCGCCAACTGCTGCTTGTAGGCCAGCGCCGTCCGAAACGTCTCGACGACCAGCGCATACTGCTCCGGCTTCGCATGTTCAAGCTCGGCCACCACCTGCCGCTCAGCGTCCGGATCAATCGCCCGGATCTCCCGCAACCGCGGCGAAATATCGGCATACGCCTGCTCCTGCGTGAGCGGCTTGTCGCCCAGCGCCTTCCGCAGCGCAATCGCCTGCGGATCGTCGCCCGGCGGCAGCTTGTCCGCGGCCGTTTCGGCGACCTCCTCTTTCCGAGAACCCGAGAGAAACGCCGGAGCCCGAAGTGACGCCGCGCATCCGCCCACCACCGCGATCCACGCGCATAGCCAGGCGAGGGCGGCTCCATGCCAGCGAATTGAACAACAACCGACGCGCATCATGCGTTCGACCGAACAAGCGGAAAAGCTAGCGGCACATCGACAAGGGCCGGCGATAGTAATGAAACGCCCCAATGCCGGCAAGTTCAGCCGCTACGCGCTAGCGTCCGGTTCACCTTTTCTCGGGTGCCACTGCTGGCTCGCCCAGCAGTGCGAAGTGGGTACAAGGCCGTCGTCGTAAAGGCTGAATACTCAGCAAGCGGCCCTAGCTACTTCTCCACCGGCTTCGCCTCCGGTGCCAGCCGCAGAATCAGCGTCTCCAACACCCGCCGCGCCCGCTCCTTCGTCGAGTTGTACCCCTTGATCTCCAAATCCGCCGCTAGCAGCCAGCGGTAAAGCTGCCGCCCCCGCGGCCGGCCAATCTGCTTGAGCTGCCGCTCGGCGTCTCCCAGTTTGAACGGCGGCATCCCCGCTCGTTCCAGCGCCTGCCGCACCGAGATTGGCCGCCGCTGCCGCTCGGCCTGATCGAACAGCCGCACCGCTGCCGCAAACTTCCGAAACGTCGACGCCATTTGCGGCAACAGCCCGAACGCTTCCTCCCCCGCCGCCAGCAGCCGATCGAGCTGCTCCAGCGCCTCCGCCGTCCGCCCGTCCGCCGCCGCGTCGATCATGTCCCACGTCTTCCGCGTTCGCCACCCGCCGACATTGTCCTCCACCAGCCGCGCGTCGATCTTCTTCGCCGGCCCCGCCAACAGCGACAGCCGCGCGACTTCCTGATACAGCACGCCCGGCTCCGTCGGCAACAGCTCGACAAGCTGCTCCACCGCTGCCCGCTGCAGTTCCGCGTCGAACTCGCGCCGCGCCACCGCAATCAGCCAGTCCTTGAGCTGCC
>JAICUM010000377.1 GCA_025935855.1 Pirellulales bacterium
AGGAAGAGGCCCACGGCCGGACGATGCTCGCCGCGCTATTTGTCTCGGCGGCGTTTCTCGCGAGCTATCTTGTGTACCATTCGATCGCCGGCAGCGTCCGCTTCACTCACCCCGGCCCTGTGCGCTACGTGTACTACGTTATCCTGCTGACGCACGTGCTGCTGGCGTTCGCCGTGCCGTTTCTGGCGATTTTCGCCGCCGTCTTCGGCATGCGGGCCCTCGGCTGGGGCTGGGCTGCCGGGCTGCCGGCCGACAAGCGCCTGCAATCCCGCCGCACGCACATTCGCATCGTCCGCTGGGCGTACCCAATCTGGCTGTACGTCTCAATCACCGGCGTGTTGGTGTACCTCATGCTGTACCACCTCTGGCCCTCCGCGGAGCTATAACTTAAACTGCGTAGCGGTGACTTTTAGTCGCCGCGTCCCAGCGCTTCAACCGATATGAAAATCATGAACGCGTTCAAGAACATCCGCAGTCTCCAACGCCTCGCACGGCCCCTCTTGGCCATCATCTTCGTTTTCGCGCTCGCCGCCGTCGCCAGCGCCTGCCCCACCTGCAAAGAAGGCCTCGCCCAGAACGACCCCCACGGCCAATCCGTCGCCGCCGGCTACTACTACAGCATCCTGTTCATGATGGCGACGCCCTACGTCGTGCTCACCACGCTCGGCGCCTGCGCCTACCGCGCCGTGAAAAAAGCGCAGGCCCAACAAGCCCAATCGCAGGCGCCCGTCGCACATTAGGACCCGCTTTAAGCGTCGCTTGCGGTTTAGCCGCTCGCGGCTTAGCGCTCAGTTCTGCAAATCGCCTCTCGTAGGCGCCAGCCCTGCCTCGCGCGCCTCTTGGTCATTCGGCCAAGGATCCCACCGCTCGTCAAACGCAATCCACAGGGAGCGCGCATACCGAAAGAACCACATCGGAAACAGCACGCAGATTGCCACCAGAAACGCCTTCAGTCCAAAGCCAGTCTGCACCTCGCCGTAATAAATGCAGACGCCCAAATAGATGACGATGGCCAACAGCGCGGTCACGCCGTAGTTGAAGTAAATCGACCCCAGCAGATATCCCGGCGCCCGATTAAACAGCCGCCCGCACGCCGGGCACCGCTCGTTCATCGAAAACCAGCCGCGGAAGATCGGCGCTTGCCCGCACTTCGGGCAGCGCAGCCGCAAGCCCCGCCACAAGAATGTCTTTGCTGAGGGCCTTGTCGAATCCGGCAACGTTCCGCCTCCGTTTGGTGCAGCAATCCACAATAACGGCCCCGACGATTCGCCGCGGCGCGTGGCTCATGGCATAGCATGAAAGTTACGAACGCGCCGACCGTCGATCGTCGCCCGCGGTTCGGGAAATCGCATAAAATCCAACGGCGCGTGTCCCGCCGTTGATGAGGGCGCCATTCGAAGCCGCCGCCGGCTGACTTGATTGGACCAGCGCCGCTCGAAACGTTCCATCCGGCGCTCGCCGCAAAATCGATTCAATTCGCCCCGACCCGCACAAATCGACCATTCCAAAACCCGCTTGTCAAAGGTTGACTCCCCCTTTCGGCAGCCTAAGTTTTGGCAGCAAGTAAGTCGCGCTAATTAGGCCTCTGCGGCGCCCTGGGCGCCGTGGCTGCGATATGAACGCTTCGCGCTTGCCAAGCAGGAAAAGCGCCAAGCACACCCAGATCCGCCGCATCAGGTTTTCGCAATGTCGCTAGTTCTGGCCGCCACCGTAACGCGAGTCGCCATCGACGTCAGCCTGGCGTTCGCCGCGTTTTTCGTTGGCGTATTCGCCGCTGCCCTCTTCAATAAGCACGCCGGCGGCGGCCGACAGCCGGCCCCGCCGAAGGCGACCGCCCCCGCTCCGAATAATTCACAACAGCAGGCTGAAGCCGCCGCCAACGAAGCGGCCCGCGCCGCCATGGCTGCTCAGCAGTTGCGTGATTTGGCCCACAACGTCGCGTCCGACGTCGGCGCCCACAACACCTTGGTCGAAGGCATCGCCGATCAGCTCGGCGCCCTCGATCAGACGGACGCCGCGAACAACCCCGCCATCATGGAAGCGGTGGCCAAGATGCTCGAGGCGAACAAAAAGCTCGCCGCGAAGCTCGAGGACGCCGAACAAAAAATCCAAACGCAGGCCGAGGAAATCAAGACACAGCAGTCCGAAGCCCGCACCGACGCGCTGACCAAGCTCGCCAACCGCCGGGCGTTCGACGCGCTGCTCGCCGAGTGCGTCGAGAAGTTCGCCAAAGACGCCCAGCATTGCTCGCTGGTGATGCTCGACGTCGACCATTTCAAGAAGTTCAATGACACGCACGGCCACCAAGCGGGCGACGAAGTGCTCCGCAACGTCGGCAAAACGCTCAGCCGCGCCGTGAAGAAAGGCGACCTCGCCTGCCGGTACGGCGGCGAAGAATTCGCCGTCATCATGACCAACACCCAGTCCACCGAAGCCCAGATCGCAGCCGAGCGCATTCGCAAGGCGATCGAGGCGATGCCCGTGCAATTCGGCGGCAACACGCTTCGCGTGACCGCCAGCGTCGGCATGGCCGAGTGCATGGCGGACGAGGACGCCGCAGCGCTGCTTCGCCGCACGGATGAAGCCGTGTATGAATCGAAGAAGGCGGGCCGCAACTGCAGCCATTGGCACGACGGCGTCGAATTCCGTCCAATCCTCGTCGCGAAGCCGGAAGAAGCGACCGCGCCGAAGGCCCCCGTCTTGCCTCCCATTACCGCCGACGTCTCGAAGCTCCCCGGCCGCGCCGCCTTCGCCGAAGAGCTTCGCCGCCGGATTGCCGAAAGCCACCGCTTCGGCTTCCCGTTGACGCTGCTCTACTTCCGCGTCAAAGACTTCAAGAAACTCGAGCACACCTACGGCAACGCCATCGGCAGCTTGCTGATCGACTCACTGTCCGCTTTCATTCAATCGACCCTGCGGGATATGGACCTGCTCGGCCGGCTGGAAAGCGGCGAGCTGATTGTCATGCTTCCGGGCAGCACGGAAAGCGCCTCGCGCATCGTCGGACAGCGGGTAAAGACTTCGATCTCACTCTGCCCGATTCCGCTCGGCGAGCAGCAAGTGCGGCTCGACCTGGACATGGGCGTTTCGACCGTGCAGCCGCACGAAGATGCTCCAACCGCCATGGGCGCGGCCCGCATCGCGATGGAAGCCGCCACGGCCGCCGAAGCGAATCAGCCGCAAGGCGAGGTCGCCCTCGCTGGCGCCTAATCGGCCTTCCGCTAAAATCGCTTCGACGCCGCAGCTTTTTCTCCGCGCTCACCAATAGCCCCGACCTAGCTAGGTCGGGGCTGTTTGCGTTAACAACCTGCCGATCCGCGCATGACGACGCCCCCGCGATCCAAGCCGCCGCAGTTCAGCATGCAGGCGCTGCTGGGCGTTACGACGGCGCTCGCAATTCTCTGCGCGGCGTTCAGTTGGCTCGGAATTTCGCTGCTTGCCGTCTTCACGGGCATGTGGTTGTTGGCGACCGCGATTGTGCTAGGCACACTCGGCATTTATTGCCGCGGCTCTCGCCAGACCTGCTTCGCGGCCGCGTTTGTCGGGTGGACTGCAACGCTGTACGCGGGGCCGGCAATGTCCGGTAGTTTCGGCAGCGTGTTTAGCTACCTCTTCGCAGCGGCCCTGCCTGTGATCGGCGCCTTGCTCAGTGGAGTAGTCGCCGTTTTCACGCGCCGCTTCGTTGAACGCCGAGGCTGGAACTTGCCGGAACAAGAAAAGCCCTAGCGAAATGGCGACCCGTCTTTCTCCCGCCCTCGTACCCGTCCAAGGCGCGGCCGCTGAAAGAATTCGCTCTCGAATCCTCCGCGCTGCCCCTTGTCGTCCAACCGGACGCGTCTATGATTACTTCTTCGGCACGAACATTTGGCCCTTAACCAACGGGCCAAAATCAGCCGATACTGGCAGTCTCAAAGGAACTTTTCCTTCTGCGGAAAACCCCCTTTGACAGCCAGTTAGGAATCTCTAGAATCATGGATTCCCACCAAACGTGCGGGACTTGCTGGGCAACCGGCGGCTCCGCCGTAAGGTGAGAAAGAAAAGCGGCTTAGAGAGCCGCGGCTGGCCGTCGGGCCGGCTCGACGATCTTTGACAATTTGGTGTTTTTTCGAGCAAGAGTGGCATCTGATTACCACTGCAAGCGAGCCGTGGGGTTTATCCCCGCGGTGAGAATGCCGTGGGATCCTTTGTCCTTAGATTCGAGATCAAGCGTTACTCAGTAGAACGATTGGCCGTTTGAGCGGATCGGAAGCGCAAGCGACCGGAGCTCTCAGCGGCAGGATCAGTTCTTTGTAGCAACATTTATCCACGCGAGAGCGTTCGATAAATGTGGCCAAGCTACAAAGGGCACATGGGGGATGTCTTGGCATCAGGAGGCGATGAAGGGCGTGGAAGTCTGCGAAAAGCTCGGGGGAGCCGACAAACAGGTGATGATCCCGAGATTCCCGAATCAGTCCGTCGTGAATTCATAGCGACGGATGGCTAACCCAGGGAACTGAAACATCTCAGTACCTGGTGGAAGAGAAAGAAAAATCGATTTCGTCAGTAGCGGCGAGCGAAAGCGAAATAGCCCAAACCGCGGGGGTTTCCCCTGCGGGGTTGTAGGGTCTCTCACATGAGAGTTACAAAACTGCCGACTAGCAGAACGTGCCTGGAAAGGCCGACCATAGAGGGTGACAGTCCCGTACGCGGCAGACGAGCAGTCTCTCGAGAGATACCTGAGTAGGTCGGGCCACGTGGAATCCCGACTGAATCTACGGGGACCATCCCGTAAGGCTAAATACTCCCTGATGACCGATAGTGAACTCAGTATGGCGACTGAAAGATGAGAAGAACCCCTGCTAGGGGAGGAATGTGAACCTGAAACCATGTGCCTACAAGCGGTCGGAGCCCTATGCCTCGCAAGAGGAATGGGTGACGGCGTGCCTTTTGCATAATGATCCGGCGAGTTACC
>JAICUM010000078.1 GCA_025935855.1 Pirellulales bacterium
ATGTACAAGCTACTGCTCTGCCTGCGGTATCTCCGCACCCGCTACATCGCGCTGGCGAGCATCGTGAGCGTGATGCTGGGCGTGGCGACGATGATCGTCGTCAACAGCGTCATGGCCGGCTTTACGCATGAGATGCAGGCCCGCCTCAACGGCATGTTGGGCGACCTCATTCTGCACACACATAGCCTCGACGGCGAGTTCGACGCCGACGCCCACATGGCGAAGATCCGCCAGGTGGCCGGCGATTCGATCGTCGGCATGTCGCCCACCATGCACGTGCCGGCGCTGATCACGCTCACCGTGAACGGCCAGCTCATGCCTCGGCAGGTCACGCTCGTCGGCATCGATGAAGCGACGTACGCCTCGGTGAGCGAGTTCGGCAAGTACCTGCAGCATCCCGCCAATCGCCGGCAACTGCGGTTCAACCTGCATGACGGCGGTTACGACGTGATCGATCACCAGGCCGACGATCCCAAAGCAGCTAAGCCGCGAGAGATCATGAAGAACGCCGGCTGGCCGTACCGGCGGTATAAGGCGATGCTCACCGAGCAGCGGCGGCTGGAGGACGAACGCCTGAAGGCCGCCGCGGCCGCGTCAGCCGCAAAAGACGACGCGCCGGCAACGGCGAACGCCACCGATGCAGCGGTTCAAGACCCGTTCGCCGCGCTCGCCGCTAAGAATGGCGAGCCGCAAGGTCACGAGTTCAACGCGGCCACCGAGCAACACACGGGCATGGTGCTGGGCATCGGCGTGTGCGGCTTCCGCATGCCGGACGGCAGCGACCACTTCCTCGGCCTGCCCGGCGATGATGTGAAAGCCAGCTTCCTGCTCTCGGCCTACCCGCCGCAGGTGGTGAGCCAGGAGTACACAGTCGTCGATTTTTACGAAAGTAAGATGAATGAATACGACTCGAACTTCGCCTTCGTGCCGCTGAAGGCCCTGCAAAAGGACCGCGGCATGATCGGCCGGTTCACGTCGATTCAGATCAAGCTCAAGCCGGGCGTGGACGCCGAGGCGATTCGCGACAAGCTGCAAGATGCCTTTCCGGCGCAGCTTTACCAGGTGAGCACCTGGCGCGACGAGCAGGGGCCGCTGCTCGCCGCTGTTCACATGGAAACGATGGTTCTGAACGTCCTGTTGTTCATGATCATCGCCGTGGCCGGTTTCGGCATTCTGGCCATCTTTCTAATGATCGTGGTCGAGAAGACCCGCGACATTGGCATTCTCAAGTCGCTGGGCGCTTCGGGCTTCGGCATCATGGGCATCTTCCTGATGTACGGGCTGAGCCTGGGGCTGGTCGGCGCGGGAGTCGGCGCGGGAGTCGGGCTGCTGTTCGTCGCCAAGATCAACCAAATCGCGGCGTTCGTCAGTTGGGTGCTCGGTCAGCCGGTGTTCGATCCGTCGGTCTATTACTTCTACAAGATTCCGACGATCGTCGAGCCGCTCACGGTCGTGTTTATCGTTCTCGGCTCGGTGTCGATTGCCATCCTGGCGAGCATCCTGCCGGCGATGCGGGCCGCGCGGCTGCACCCGGTTCGGGCGCTTCGGTACGAATAACTCCAGCAAGGGAAAATGCCATGAGTCAGTTCTCGACCGAAGCGGCCCCGCAGCTCACGCCGCCGTGGATTTCGCCGCGGCGAGCCAGCGATGCGACACGGAAAGAAGCGAACGGCGCGCCGGCGCCCAAGACGCTCGGCGACTTCCAACGCCAGTCCCACGCGGAGGCCGTTGAAGCTGACGACCCCGAGCCGGCGGGATTCCAACTCTCGTGTCGCGGCTTGTTCAAAAGCTACCGCAAAGGTCCGATCGGCATCCCCGTGCTCCAGGGCATCGACCTGCACGTTCGCAAAGGCGAATTCCTGGCCATCGTCGGCCAAAGCGGCTGCGGCAAGAGCACCCTGCTTCACCTGCTCGGCACGCTTGACCGGCCCGACGCCGGCGAGATTGAATTCGAAGGCCACCGCATCGACAACCTGCCCACCTCCGCTCGCGACCTGTTGCGCAACCGGCACTTCGGCATGATCTTTCAGTTCTACCACCTGCTGCCGGAGCTCACGACGCTCGAGAACGTGCTGGCGCCGGCGCTCATCGCCCACGGCACGATCGATTATTGGCTGCGGCGGCGAGCACTTCGCAAGCGCGCGTTCGAGCTGCTGGAACTTGTCGGCCTTTCGCACCGGGCGAAGCACAAGCCGCGGGAACTTTCCGGCGGCGAAATGCAACGCGCCGCGATCGCCCGCGCCCTCTTGTCGCAGCCGAAGGTGCTGATGGCCGACGAGCCGACGGGCAATCTCGACCGGGCCACGGGCGAGCAAATCATGCAGACGCTCGGCGAGTTGAACCGGCGGGAAAAGCTCACTATAGTCATGGTGACGCACGACCCCTGGATCGCTGGCCAGGCCGACCGCACCGTGCAACTCGTGGAAGGCCGGATTCAGCGGTCCTAGCGAGTCAGCGGTTTAGCCGCGTTCGTGACGCCGAGAATTCGTCCTAACTAGCGAACCTGGAAATCCGAAAATGCCTCCGCAGTAGCAGCGTTGCCTCTCATGTTGGGCCGAAGCTGGCTGGATGATTGGTAAGCAACTCTTGTGGGAGCGAACCGGTGGCCGCGTCCGCGACTTTGCCTGCCCAGGCCCCAACACCCCTTTCCTCTCTGCAGAGGCTCATGTCCAGGCAGGTTTACATCAGTGGCAAGCTCGTTCCGGCCGAGCAGGCGACGGTCAGCGTGTTCGACCACGGCTTGCTGTACGGCGACGGCGTCTTTGAAGGCCTGCGCAGCTACCAGGGCAAGGTCTTCCGGCTGGAGCAACACGTCGAGCGGCTGTATGAATCCGCCCGCGCGATTCGGCTGGATATGCCGATGTCTCGGGAGGAAATGTTCGCGGCGATCAACAACACCGTGAAGGCCAACGGCATCAAGGACGGTTACATTCGCGCCGTCGTCACTCGTGGCGCCGGCACGTTGGGGTTGGACCCCAATCGCTGCAGCAATCCGCAAGTGATTATCATCGCCGATACGATCGCGCTCTATCCGAAGGAGTTCTACGACAACGGTCTTGAGCTAATCACCGCCAGCGTGATCCGCAACCATCCGGCGGCTCTCAGCCCGCGGATCAAGTCGCTGAATTACTTGAACAACATTCTGGCGAAGATCGAGGGTCAGAAAGCCGGCTGCGTGGAAGCCCTCATGCTGAATCACAAGGGGGAAGTGGCCGAGTGTACCGGCGACAACATCTTCCTGGTCAAGCACGGCCGGCTTACGACGCCGCCGCTGGACGCGGGCATTCTCGAAGGTATCACGCGCAACGCGGTGCTGGAACTCGCCCGCGAGGCCGGCATCGAGGTCGCCGAATCGCCGCTCACTAAGCACGACGTGTACGTGGCGGACGAAGCCTTCTTAACCGGGACCGCAGCCGAAATCGTTCCAGTGGTAAAGGTGGATGACCGGCCGATTGGCAGCGGCAAACCAGGCGCTGTGACGAAAGATTTAACCGAGCGCTTTCACAAGCTCGTTCGCGAGTAATCCTTCGTTCATCTAGTCCAAATCCGGATCGACACTGCGAAGAAGCGATTGCCAGTCTTGCGCGCCGTGAAGCACTCGCAAAATTACCATTTCTTCCGGCAATAGCTGATAGATAATCACATAGTTGCCAAGCGAAGTACGCCGCATTTGACCCCCCGGATCTCCGTATCGCTCGCCTAGCTCAGGTTGAGCGGCGATTAACTCGAACAGTTCGGTGAACTGGTCCACGAGCTCCAACGCGGCATCCAGATTCCGCTTGGCGATGTATTCGAGAATTGCCGCGATATCCTGTTCGGCTGGTGAAGAAAGCCGATACTGACGCGTCATCATGTTACTGGGCGCGAGCCGCCGCTGCCCGTGCCCGCTCTTTCATCGCGTCAGGATTCCAGGCCACGATTTCGCCGCGCTCGATGGCTTGCAAGCCGGCAGCGACTGCTTCTGCGGCATGATCCGTCCAAAGAGCCGGGACGTCCTCTTCAGCGACCAGGAAGTAGGTTCGCTGGCTTTTTTCGTCTCTGATCGGAACGAGGCGTCCCGGCAGATGCGATTGCACGGCGGCTCGTTGTTCGTCGGTAAGCTTGAGCGTCATGCCGTGATTATAACAAGTTTCCCATGCCGGGACGAAGTCGTTACTTCGACTGCCCGCGGATGACGGCCTTGCCCTTCTCGGACTTTTCGGCACGGGCTGCGATGAACTCTTCGTTGTCCACCTTCTTAAAGTTCGCGAGGTCAGCCTGCGTTTCATCCAGCCGGTTGCGATCCTCGCGCGACAGGCGCCAGGTGAACATCTGCGTCGAGCGCACGGGGTGCTTTCCCTCGCCGCCGGTCGTCCGATGGATTTCGACCGGCACGGCGTTGCGCTTGGCCAGGGCAGCGTCCAGGGCGATCCGCGGTCCCGGAGGAGCCGAGTTGTAGACCATCGATGAGAGGGCCGCGTAGTGGTCCATGAATTCCTGGTAGCGCTTCGCCGCGGCGTCGTCTTCCGCCTGAACGGTCGCCACTCGATACGTCCACTCAGGGCTGGTGAGCGTCAGGCTATTGTGCTCGGCGTCGAACGCTTCTTCAAACTTCGGATTGGCAGAGAATTTCATGAGCGGGTCTTTCTGCTCAGCCGCCCAGCGGTTCAGCTTTGTCATGAGCTTTTCAATGCGACCGACTTCGACGTCGGTACGGCACTGCATCTCAAGATCCAACAGAATGAACTGCCCGCTTCGCTCGCTGCTGCCGTTGCGGTAGACGACGATTTGCTTGGGGCTGTCCACGAATTCGTAGACGGCCGACTTCTCGAATAGGGTTACCGTGTGGCTGGAGGATTCCGTGGATTCGCCCACGTAAATATCCGTTTCGACGCGAAACTCCTGGGCGAAGCCGCGGCCAGCGATGCTGACCACCATCGAGGCGACGGCAATAAAGAGAAAGCAGCGGACGATTCGTGCGGCCATGGCGGGACTCCATTCCACGAGCGGCAATTGATATTTGCGTATCGAACGACCGCGTGCCATGCCCACGGAGGTCCTCCGACGTGAGCATGTTCTTAGGTAGTTTCATGCCCACGCGGACGTGGGCATGGCACGCGCTCAATTGCCGCTCTGACGTTCAGTAAAAGGGGATCAATCGCGGCTGCCAGCTTAAGAAAACCCGCCACGCGCGTAAACGCCGACTTAGTCCAGCCGCCAATCCGCGAGGTGGATTTCCACCGATGTCCGGCCGCGATAGCGGTTTATCACCGGGTGAAAGGCGATCGAGAGCTCGCCGTTGACAGCAGCCAACTCCTGCTCCCAGTCGCCGCCTCCGAAGGCGACGCCGCGCATCTTTACGCCGTTTTGGTCGAATGTCATGGCCAGGTGCCGGCCGTCGCCGCCGATCCGCTTGGGCCGCTCGCTCAGCCGGACGTTGCTGGCACACAGCAGCGGCCGTGAATTGCCGTGGCCGAAGGGCGCCAGGCTTTCAATTTGCTGAACGGTTTGGCGGGTGAGGCAGTGCAAGGCGGTTTCGGCGTCCACTCGCAGCTCGAAGCAAGTTGGGCGACCGCCGAGCTCGCGGCTGGCCACTTCGCAGAATTTGCGGCGGAAGGCGGGCAGGTTTGACTCGGTCATTTTCAGGCCGGCCGCCGCCGCGTGGCCGCCGTGGCTTTCGAGCAGGCCGTCGCACTCGGCAAGGGCCGCATGCAGATTGAACCCAGGCACGCTGCGGGCTGAACCGATCGCCGGCTTCACGCCGAGTTTGTCAAGGGCGAAGACGACCGCGGGCAGCTGATGCTTGTCCGTCAGCCGGCCAGCGACAATCCCGATGACGCCTGGATGCCACTCGTGGTCGGCCACCACGAGGGCGGCGTCTCGTCGTGGATCGAACTTCTCACGAACCTGCTTGTCGGCCCCGCGCGACATGCTGCGTTCGAGCGTCTGCCGTTCGACGTTGAGCTCCTCGATGAACTGGGCGAGCTTTTCGGCCCGCACTTCGCTATCGGTCGTGAGCAGCTCGATTCCAAGCTCGGCCTGACCGAGCCGTCCGGCGGCATTGAGCCGCGGACTTAATGCATAGGCTAAATCTTCACACTCAAGCGAAGGCTTTTCGTGCAGCTTGGCTTGTCGCAACAGTGCGGATGTGCCGGCCGTCGGGTAGGCGCACAAGCCATTCAGCCCATGCCGGACGAGGATACGGTTTTCATCGACCAGCGGCACGACATCGCCGACGGTGCCGATCGCGGCGAGGCCGACCGCCTGCAGCAGGAATTGGCGCATGCGTTCGTTCACGCGCTTGTTTTGGGAGGCCCGCTGGCAGAGCGCCCATGCCAACTTGAAGGCGACCGCGGCGCCGCAGAGGCCGACGAATGGATAGTTTTCGCCCGGCAGGGCGGGATGCACGAGCGCGGCCGCGGCGGGCAATTGCTCGTTCATCTGGTGATGGTCGGTCACGACGAGCGTCAGGCCCAGCTCGCGGGCCAGTGTCGCTTCCGCCACGCTGCAAATGCCGCAGTCCACGGTGATCACAACGTCGGCGCCTTGCCCCGCCAGCTTCCGTAGGGCCTCGGCGTTCAGCCCGTAACCTTCGTCGATGCGGTGCGGCACATAAAAATCAACCGCGGCGTCCAACAGGCGCAAGCAGCGGACGAGAATGGCGGTCGCCGTCATGCCGTCGGCGTCGTAATCGCCGTACACCGTCAGTCGGCGTTTGCCGCGCACGGCGTCGTAGATCAGGTCAGCCGCTTGAGCGACGCCCGGCAGGAGCTCCGGATCGCGCAGTCCGGAGAGCTTCGGTTCCAAAAACTGCCGTACATCAGCCGGGTCGGCAATGCCGCGCGCGAGGAGCAGTTGGGCCACGACCGCCGGCACGCCGGCGGCTCGTTCCAGGTGGGCGATCCGCGCCGGGTCGTGCGGGGCGATGCGCCACGGCTTGGGCATGACAAAGAGGCTCCGCCTGCTTCGCTCGGTTGAGCCGCGGACGGCTGTCGCGGCAAATAAGAGGCCGCCTACTTCTTCTTTTCGACGTGCAGCGTGTGCTTGCGCAGCCGCGGGCAGAACTTCGAGAGCTTGAGCTTTTCGCCGCCCATCTTGCGACGGATCGTGTAGTTGTAGTCGCCCGTTTCCTCGCACACGAGGAACACGGTTTCAACCTTTTTCTTGCGTTTGCCGCCGCCTTTTTTGGCCATGGCTCGTGACTTCCGTACAAATCGATCGCTTGCCTAATCAACGCCGCGGCTGACCCGCAGACCTACCGAACCCCACTCGGGGCGGGATAGCCCGTTATTCTAAGCGTTCCGCTCGATTTCAGCCAGGGCCGAAGGAGTCGGGGCGGGGCAAAACCTGCGGGGCGGCTATAATTGACTTACGCTCGCGCCATTGCCGTCAAAAAAGCGCTCCTGGAACAGTCGCTTGTCTGCCCCGTTGGCCCACTCGTCGCCGTTTTCCGAATCGCCCGCTGCGCCGCCGGTGATGCCGGTCGCTCCAGCGCCGGCCGATGCGGCCGTCATGAACGGAGAAAAAGCGGCCCAAGACGCTTCAACGTCGGCCACGATCCCTGAACTTGGTTCGCCGCGCCGAGCGTTCTGGCGGCCATTTGCGAAGTGGCTGGAAAGTTCCGGCAGCCTGGCTTGGTTTTCCAGCGCTATTGTTCACGCCACGCTGTTGGTCGCGCTGTCGCTCATTATTCTGACGGCGCCGAAGGACGATCGCATTTGGATCGACGGCGAGTTTGAAGCCGCGCCGGGCCAGGACATGCAGGCCGAGCTCAGTGAGATTCCAGCCCCGTCGGTGGGACCGCCGTCGCTCGGTCCCTTCGAGCAGGGCGACAGCATTTCGATGCCGGGACCAAGACTGGACGCGATCGGAACGCCCAACGGCACATCGGCCGCGCCGTCGCTCGGCGGCGGCAGTGGCGGTGGAAGCGGCGGAGGACATGGCAGCGGCAGCGGCTCCGCTGGGGAAATGGCTCTGACTCCGCTCGCGCCGGTGAGTGAAGGGCATGGCGGCGGCGGATTCGAGTCGCTCACCAATCCTTTCTCCTCACGCGGCGGTGGCCTGGAAGGTCGTTCGCTGGAGAATCGCCGGGCGCTAGCGCTTTCCGGCGGTGGCAGCCCGCAGAGTGAAGCGGCTGTTGAAGCGGCGCTTGTGTGGCTTGCCGAACATCAATACGAGGACGGCAGTTGGCATTTTGACTTTAGCGACTGCCCCAACTGCAATGGCTATTGCCGCAACCCGGGCCGGCACACTTCGACGACTGCCGCGACCGGGCTTGCGCTACTCAGCTTTCTAGGAGCCGGCTACACGCACCAGGAAGGCAAATATCAGGACGTGGTGAAGCACGGCTTGTACTATCTGCAGGAGCGGATGGCCGTCACGTCGCACGGCGGCGACCTGCGCGACAAGCGGGCCGCGCCGGACGCCGCGGCTCCGGGCAAGGACCTGCTGCGAATCATCGACGTCACGGCGACCCGCCGCGATTCGATGTATTCGCACGGCATCGCGAGCCTGGCGATCGTCGAAGCCTACGCGATGACCAAGGACAAAGATCTGCGGAAGCCCGCTGAACTGGTCGTGAAGTTCATCATCGACGCTCAATACCAAGACGGCGGCTGGCGGTATGATCCCGGCTTTGAAATGACAACCGCCGGCGACATGACGGTGAGCGGTTGGCAGATCACCGTGCTAAAAAGCGCCACGCTGGCAGGAATCGATGTGCCGTATGAAATCTGGGATAAGATTCGAGACTTTCTCGACCACATTCAGGATGACGGCGGTTCGACTTATCTCTATCTGCCCGGTAGGAAGGGCACGGCGGCCACAACCGCCATTGGGCTCTTGTGCCGGATGGTTACCGGCTGGCCGCGAGATTATCCCGCGCTGCAGCGCGGCGTCGCGAAACTCGGGAGCCAGCTGCCGCAACACAACAACATGTATTACAACTTCTATGCCTCGCAGGTGCTGCATCACATCGGCGGGCCAAACTGGTCGAAGTGGAATCCCAAGATGCGCGACTATCTCGTCAAGTCGCAGGCGACGGCGGGTCACGAGACCGGCAGTTGGTACTTCGACGAGGATCACGCCAACATTGGGGGCCGTCTCTACACCACGGCCATGGGCGCGTTGACGCTGGAAGTGTACTACCGACATATGCCGTTGTATCAGGAAGCATTTGTGGACGGATCTCCGTAGCGGCGGCTTCTAGCCGCCAGCCGACAAGTAGTTTTTCCAACGGCGGCTGGAAGCCACCGCTACATGGCTTAAAAAAGGAAGTCCGGCGGCGAGATGGAGGGCGCCAATTCTCTGTTCCGGCCGGACCTCCTCGTTGGGGCTCGAAAAGTTGCGTCTAGCCGCCGGCGTGCACAAACGGCAACGTGGGTGATCCGTGCGCACGCCGGCGGCCCGACCTGACAGGGTTTCAAATCGTGAATCGCTACGGGCGGATACTGCCGCGGCTTCACAGGTGGACGAGAACGGATCGTGAACAGTAAGCGGAAAAGTCTGGCCGGCGGCGGCTTGATTGAACCGCCCGGCAACTCAAACCTAGGTCAGGTTTTCGAGAAGTCAAAAAAGCAAATGCCGTTTTTTACCTCGGGTCGGCGTTTCGTGATTTAGCCGCGGAGCTTGCTCCCCGAGCCCGCCGCGCTTCGGCAGGGCTAGATATGGATTGATGAATTGAGCCTACTTCCATTGCGGCGTGCGGCCGGCTAGCGCTGCGGCGATGCCTTCGCCGGCGGCTTCGGTCGAGCGTGCCGTGGCGGCCATGACGGCGCCGGCAGCGAGCTGCGCGCTTAGATTCTCTCCGAGCGTTTCGTTGATCAGCCGCTTGGTGAGTTGAATGGCCTCCGGCGCTCCCGCGGCACATTCCTCCGCGATTTGCATGGCGCGGGCCCAGACTTTGTCGGCCGGCACGAGTTCGTGGAACAAGCCGAGCCGGTTAGCTTCCGTCGCGTTGATCGTGCGGCCAGTCATGAGCAACCCGGCGGCTTGGCCAGCGCCGACGCGGAAGCAAACCAGGGGCGCCGCCAGACCGGCGACCAGACCCTGGCGAACTTCCGGCAAGGAGAACGTGGCTTCGTCACTTGCCACGGCGAGATCAGAGGCCGCCACGAGCGCCGCCCCCGCGGCTAGCGCGGGGCCATTCACCGCCGCGATAATCGGCTTCGTGATCTCCATCATCCGCACGGTCAGATCGCGAAAATCCGCCGCGTCGGCGCCCCACTGGTCTTCCGGCGAGTCGAGTTCCTCGCTCGCTTTCATCTCGGCCAAGTCCGCCCCCGTGCAAAAGCTCTCGCCGGCGCCGGTGAGGATGATCGCCCGCACTTTCTTTTCGAGGTACAGGTCGTCGAGCGCTTCGACTAGCTGCTGCACCATCGAACGGGTGAGCGCGTTGCCGTAGTCGGGCCGGTTCAGCACGATCGTGCCCGCGACGCCATGCACCTTCACTTCGATCGAACTGCTCGACATGTACATCGAGGGCCGCTCCTAAACCCATTCCCTGGCCAGCCGCGTCTCGACGGCGATGTCCACCGCGTCGCGCGGCACGCGGGTCGGCCACACGGCGCATTGAGCCATCACCATCGGCGGCCCGGACGCGAGGCGCGTGTATTGCCCGCGCATCGAGGTCAGTCTAACGACTTGCTCCAGAACTTGCTGGCAGGCGGCCCGGTTCTTCGACTGATAGTGCAGGTGCAGCCAGCTCGGGGCGCCCGCCTCCCCGGCGCCGTGCAGTTCTTGCACGGCGAACAGCCCGCCGAGGTTTTCCACGCCGAGGTGCGACCTGGCGATCTCGGCCATTTGGCCGCGCAAACCGGCCGGCGCTTCGGGAGTGAATTCGATCATTGCCTCCAGCGCGTAGCCCGCGAGGTAGAGGATATCCAATCGCCAATGGTTGTCCGATGGGCGTCCTTTGGCGCCCGCGATGGCGATTTGGTGAGCATTCGGCGCCGTGCAGACGACGGAACTGGCGTCGAGCCGCACATCCGCATGAAGGTCGGCGTGGGAACCGCGGCCGTACGACCGCAGCCAACTTTGTAAGCGGCCGGCGGCGGGGTCGTCGCTGATTGCCGTGCATAGGGATACTTCGCCTGGCGCAGCTAAGTCCAGCGTTGGCAACTCGGAGAAGCGCCCGAGCGAACCGCTGTCCAGTTCCGTCGCTTGCCAGTCGCACCACTCGGCGGCCCGGGCCGCCACGGCAGCTGCGGCGAGTCTATCCGCCGCGCTCCATAGCCAGTCGAATTCAGCGGCCGCGGCGCCGATCAGCGGCGAGGAAAGATCGTAGCACCCCGCGACGATCACGCGTGCCGCTTCGTCCCAGGCGATGGCAAACGGCCCGGCGCCGATTTGCAAGTCGGCGGCGAGTAGCGGCGCTCGCAGTTCGCGCAGCGGCGCGTGGGTTTCCTCGTGCCGAAGCTCGATCCGCTGGGCCTGCAACATTTCCATGATCGGCAGCAGATTGCTGCCACGCACGGCGGCAACCGGCACATCGCCGCAGCCGGCCTCGACGAGCTGCACCGCCGCGCGCTCGACGCACTGAAAGGAGCTTTCCCAGCCGGGGGAGGCGACGACCCGAAACTCGGGCCGCAGGAACAGCGCCTTGCCGAGGAAGCGCAAGGTGTCGGCGAAGCCGTCGGCAAACGGCGGCAGCTCGACCGGCTCCTTGCCGACGACGGGCGTCTGCCGCGGCCGCGTGTAATCGAGCTGGAGCAAATCCAACTCGTTGCGTGCGAGCAACTCCTCCAATCCCGCGGGCGTTGAGTCGCGTTCGCAATGGATTCGGGCGAATTTCATGGTTCGACGGTGCGGATTATTCCAATACCGCAGGCTCGTTTAAGGAACGCGACAGCGCACCTGGCGACCGTGGCGTTTCATCAACAACGACTAATGAAATGGCGTTCATCATCGGTCGCTTCTATCGCCGCAAACTGGTACCTAGTAAGCACTTTACGGCATTGGCGGATCGGCCACAACCGCGCGGCGGCATAGGGGGTGCAACAAGCGGCCGACCAGTCGTCTTACTCGTCCGTGCCGCTTGTGAGGATGCACCGTGCCGATGAAACCCCGTAGCCGCGCCGCCGCCAAAGAACGCCCTCGCAATGGAAACCACAAGGCCGCGGCCAATCTTGCCGCTGCGGACGCCAGGAAGGCGGGCAAGAAGAAGCCTATCGAGGAGCTGGAGCCCGCCGACGATGTAGACGCTTCGCACGATGATGACGCGCTCGATGACTTTGAGCCGGCGGACGTCGTGGAGGCCGATGATGAAGCGGCGATCGACGACCCGGTGCGCATGTATCTCATGCAGATGGGCGAAATCCCGATGCTCAATCGGGAGAGCGAAGTGTCGGCCGCTCGGCAGATCGAGGCGACCCGCCGCCGGTTCCGCCGCACGATGATGTGCAGCGACTACATGCTGCACGCGGCGGTGGAGCTATTGCAAAAGGTGGCGGACGGCACGCTGCGGCTGGATCGCACGATCGAAATCTCCGTGACGAATACTACGGAGAAGAAGCGGATCCTCAAGCGGATTGTCCCGAACCTGGTCACCGCCCGGCATCTGCTGGAGCTCAATCGCGTCGATTTCCGGCAGGCGGTGAGCTGCCGGCTTTCGCAGGCGGAGAAGCACTTGGCGTGGCGGCGGCTCATCAGCCGCCGCAATAAAGTTGTGCGGCTGGTCGAGGAGCTGAATCTGCGGATCCAGCGGCTGACGCCGCTCATGTCGCAGTTGCACGAGATCGCCGGGCGGATGCGTTCGATCAAGGCCCAGCTTGCCGATCCCGAGCGGCTGTTGCATCGTGGGAATGAGAACGAGCTGCGGGAGGAACTGCGTTACTTGATGAAGATCACGCAGGAAACCCCGGCGACGCTGAAGCGATTGGCC
>JAICUM010000462.1 GCA_025935855.1 Pirellulales bacterium
AAGATTCCCCGCTCTTCAGCAACCTCTACTCGATTATGAAGGTCGACGATTCCGCCAGGTATTTAAAGTCGTACGCCGAGTCGATGAAAAAATGGAACGATCTGCTCGCCCGCACCACGATCGACATCAAGCTGAAATATGACATTTCCGACGTCGAAGTCGCGGGCAAGAAAGGCCTGCTTGTGATCAGCGACGTCGCCGCCGCGGCCGGCGATGAAAATGTACCCGACTTCCAAGCGATGCTGAAGGCCATGATTGGCGAGGATGGCAAAACCCGCCTTTACCTGTTGCCCATCGACGGCAACACCGTGTTGATGTCCATGGGCGGTGAGACGCAGGCCGCCAAGGCGGTCGAGCGCTTCGGCAAAAGCAACGGATTGGCCGATTCAAGCCTCGTGCAAACAGCCACGAAGCAACTCGACCCGCAGGCCCCCTGGCAGGCCGTCGTCAGTCCCAAGGGCCTCGTCGCCTGGTCCAAGCGACTGTACGACAATGTCTTCGCCCGCATCGCCGGCGGCGGCACATTACCGATTCCCGAATTCCCGAACACACCGCCACTGGCAATTTCCGTTAACTTCGCCGAAGGCCGATTGAGCACCGAGCTTGTCTGGCCCGTCGAGACAACCCAAGGCCTGGTCGCGTACATCAAGAAAGTTTCACAACAATAGCAGCTCGAACACTTTGCTTCGTTTTCCATTCGTGAGGGGCGCATGAGAATAGTCCAGCACGCCCCCAGGGATCTGAATCTGCAAAGCTGCATCGGCGCTATCGATGGTCAAATGCTTGCTATTGGTAGCCCCGGCATTTTATGCCGGGGTACTCAAGGCAAATGGCTCCGGTGGCCGAGCGATGGACTCCGTGTTCCATCGAAGCGTCGCCGAGGCCGAAATCATCCGCGGCTCGCTGCCGCCTCGGCCGACCCCCGATTGTTGACTGCGCTTTTGCGCTCGGCTGAGGACGCTTGCTCCTTCCGTTACCCCGGCATGAAATGCCGGGGCTATTACCGGAAATCACCCACGCCCGTCGATCCAAACCTTTAACGGCTTGCCGCGCGCCAGCACGGCTTCAAACGGCTCGTCGCATTGACCGCCAATTCCAAACGCAACTAGGTCGGCCCGCTTCCCAACCTTGAGCGATCCGCTAACGCTGCCCTGCCCAAGCGCCTCACCGCCGTCGCGCGTCGCAATGCGCAGCGCGTCCGCCGGCGACACAAAAGGAAACTGCTTAACCAGCAATCGCACTTCTTCTAACAAGTTCAAATCGGGGTTCGACGCCCGGCTGTCGGTGCCGAGCGCCACGCGCACGCCCGCTTTCAGCATCGCCGCCAGTGGGTAAGCCTCGTGACGAAAATAGGCGTGCGTACGCGGACAGAAAACGACGCTCATCCGCGCTCGATGTCCGGCGACGAACTCAATCTCTCCCGCATCCAAATAGTTGCCGTGAATCACCAGCGACCGTGGCGCCTCGGCCAATGCCTTCAAATAATCAAGCGGCCGGCTGCCACGCGGAATCGCCTCCGCATCCCACATGCTGCGCTCTTCGAGCAGCTCGCGAAACGGACCATCGCCGCGCTCCAGAAGCCGCAGCTCCTCACGCGATTCCGCCAGATGCATGGCAACGGGAAGGTAGCGCTCGCGGGCCATGCCGACCAACCGCATGAGCAGCCTCGGATGCACCGTGTACGGCGCGTGCGGACTGACGCCCACGGGCTCCGCCGTGGCATACAACCGCTGCTTGACGTCGGCAAATACCGACTCCACGCGCCCGGCGGAGAAACCGATCGCTTCCTGAAAAACGACCGTCCGCGGCACGGTCTCCCCGCGTGATGGCCCGTCCGGAACGCTCGTCGCAATCTCACCGATCATGGTGACGCCCGCGGCCAGGCTTTCACGCAAGCCCGCCACGGCGCCGGCCGCCGCGTCCCGATTGCCACGCTTGCGGTCGGCAATCACCAGCCGAATCCACTCAGGCAAGCTCATGCCCGCCGCGCCCAGCGGCCGCCCAGCGCCGCTAAATTCCAAATGCATGTGGGCATTCACCAGCCCCGGCATGAGCACGGCGTCGCCAAGGTCCGTCAACGCGCCTGCGTTCGGGTTCGTCGCCCCAACGCTCGCGATCTTGCCGTCCGCGACGCCGACGTACCCGCCCTCAATCGGCGGCGAGTCCATCGGCAGCACCCAACGCGCTCGGAGCGTGAACTGGTTCATCGCCCGCTTCAGGCCAGCGCCTGGCTCACCACGTCATGTCGTTGACGTTCTTCTTCAAGCCGTTCCTCCGCCGTGCGGCGATATTCGAGCCCGCGCAGCCGCCAAAGGATCGCCGCCGCCCCGATCCCACAAACGATCACCACGGCCAAATCGTACAACCGAGGCTGCTCCCCGCCAAGCACCCACGCCAGCGCCGTGCCCCGCTGCTCACTCGCCCGCATCGCCAGCGCCTGCACGCACACCTGCAGCGAATTGTGCAACCCGTGCAAGAGCACGCACGGCCACAAGCTTTCCGTTTGCACGGCAACATATCCAATCACCAACCCCATCGCCGTCGCCGTAATCTTCTGATGCAAAAACGTGTGCATCATCCCAAACGCGACCGCCGACAGGCATATTGCCCACCACTTATGGCCCACGTGCCGCAACCCCGACAACACGAATCCGCGAAAGGCCAGCTCCTCGCAAATCGCCGGCAAAATGGCAATCAAACCAAGAACGATCCAGAAGTTCGGCGCCCCGCTGAGCGCCTGCTGCAATTGCTCCTGAACGGCTCGCGTTTGCTCCTGCACCGGATAAAGCCGCGTAATCAGCTCGCCAAACCGCATGATCAGCGGATGACACAACACGGCTAGTCCCGCCGCCATCCACAAGTGGCCCCACGCCGGCTTGCGCTCCAGCAGCAGCGTCCGCGCCGGGCTGCGCACCAGCATGATCGTCATCAGCATCGACGGAGCGAAAATGCACGCCAACTGGCTGATGAGCAGCACCTTCGCCAACAGCGGGAAGTCCATCGGCCCGGCGGCCCGCGCCGACATCGCCACGCTGATGAAAAACTGCACCACCAGAATCACCGCCACGCACAATAGCGCTTGCGGCAAGCTCGGCGTGTCGCCGCGATCGCGCACCAAGTGTACAATCCACCGGCCAAGCTCCAGCCGTTCGCTCTCGCGGAACAGCACCGACTCGCGGTTGAACTGCTCCTCGGCCCACCGCACGGCTAGCAGGCAGCACGCAATCGTCACCGCCGCCACGGGCCAGACGTAGCTCAACACAAGCTGGTACTGCCCCTCGATGACCGCCCGCAACAGCAGCGTCATCCCCGTCACCGGCAGCAGGCTATTGCCGAGGTTCAGCTCCACCCCCGGCGACATCGGCAGCATCATCAAGGGCAGCGTGATGAGCATCAGCGGCATCAAGTAATACTGGCCTTCTTTCGAGCTTCGCGCGAAAGCGGCCAGCGCCAGGCACAACGCACTGAACAGCGCCGATATTGGCAGCAGCGCAATCGCCAGCCAGATGACCGACCCCAGCGGCGGCATCGCCAGTGAACTGTCCGCCCCCAGCGCCTGCACTTTACTGAGCTGATCTACCACGAACATGCCCGTGGCGCCCAGGCTGGCGAGGTTCAGCAGCGCGGTCAGCACGCTGAACGTCATCACCGTCAGCAGCTTGCCCCACACAATCTCCCGCCGCAGCGCCGGGCTGGTGAGCAGCGTTTCCAGTGTGCCGCGCTCCTTCTCGCCGGCGCACAAATCGACCGCTGGATAAAACGCTCCCGTCAGCGCCCAGATGAACAGAAAAAACGGCAAGATCTTCGACCACACGGCTGCGTGCCGTTGCTCAACCGCTGACAGGTCGCGATGCTGCAGCTCGAACGGCCGCGTCGCCTCGACCGGCACATGGCTCGCCGTCAGATTCTTTTCCGTGACCAGCCCGCGCCAATGGCGAATCACCTGGTCCACGCGCAGCTCCGCATATTGCGACTTATCATCCGCCGTCTTCGCCAGGATGATCGGCTGCGGCACGTCCGCATCGCTCAGCGCCTGACGATCGACCAGCGCCCGGCGAATTTCACGCAACCGCTTGCCGAAGCCGTTGGGAAAGACGAGCACCGCTTCAACTTTCCCCGAGTCGAGCAGCTCCCGCGCCGCCTGATCGAAGGGCGTCTCGGCCGCTG
>JAICUM010000251.1 GCA_025935855.1 Pirellulales bacterium
AAAAGGCCGAACAGCGCGAAGCAGGCGAGGTCCAGGCCGCCGGGCTGCAGATCATAGGCTCGCTGAATTTCGGCGGCCTGCGTATCGAACATTCGGTGGGTGTAGAGGACGCCTTTTGGCGGACCGGTGCTGCCTGATGTGAAAATGATCGCGGCGGGGTCGTCGGCGCGCGTTCTTGGAAGCTCCACGCGGCTTGTTCGGCCGCGCCGCAGCAGTTGTTCATAGGTCAGTCCGCCCCAGACCCATCGGCGACCGACGGTGACGTTGAACTTCGTGCGCGGGAAGCGGCGGCTTAGCAGGGTGCGAATGGCTTGCGCGCGGCTGATCGCGATGAAGCCGTCGGGCTCGCTGGCGGCGAGGCAATTGACGAGGTGCTTGCGGCCCATCCCGGGATCGACCAGCACCGTCACGGCGCCGGTGCGGAGCAGGGCGAAGACGAGCTTGACGAACTCAACGCCGGGTTTGACCAGCAGCACGATCCGGTGGCTCGGCTGCACGCCGAGGTCAATCAGGCCACGAGCCAGAGCGGAAGAGTCGTCGTGAAGCTCGCGGAAGGTGCAGGTGGCGTAGCCGCCGCGGCGAGCCGTGGCAACCGCGACGGTGTCCGGCAGTTGCGTCGCAATCTTCGCGAGGCGGTCGGCGACGTTTACCAGTTCAGGCATTCGAACTCATATAGCCCGGCCATCCTGGCCGAACGAACGAAGGGGCAAAGCGATTTATTGATGTTCAGAATATAAATCGAACTCGCGTGCCATGCCCACGTCCGCGTGGGCATGTGACTAGACGCATACATGCCCACATCGGCGGACCACCGTGGGCATGGCACGCGTTCGTTTAGAAATCTGAAGATTAGTAGTGTACGCCAAGCTTACCGAGCCAGGATGGCTCGGCTATGTGCGACATGCGCTAAAACTCGCTTGGCAACGTCGATTCCGGCCACCTCCGCGAGGGCCCGCCAGCCGGGGACGGCGTTCACCTCCAGGGCGTAGAGGCGGCCGTCCTTCGCGGGGAGCAGATCGACGCCCGCGACCGTGGCGCCCACCGCGGCGGCGGCGCGGCGCGCAAGTTGGGCTAGTTCGACAGTCACTTCCAGCGGCGCCGGGCGGGCGCCGAGGCTGATGTTGGTCCGCCAGTCGTCGCGGTTGATGCGCTGCATGCCGAAGACCTCCTCGCCGACGACCAGCAGGCGCCAATCGACGCCTTCGTGCGGGATGAATTGCTGGATGTAGTGGACGGCGCCGATTTGCTCCAGCGCGGCGAAGATGCGGCGGGCGACGGCGGCGTCGTTGAGGCGCGTGATGCCGCGGCCTTCGCCGCCGAAGAGCGGTTTGAGCACAATATCGCCGCCAAGCGTTTCGAACGCGGCGAGCGCGTCGTCCATCGTCTGGCAAACGATCGTCGGCGGGACCAGGAAGCCGCCGGATTGCAGGCGCACCGAGGCAAGGTATTTATCGACGGCAATCTCGATAGCCTTCGCGGGATTGATGACGGGTACGCCTGCGCGTTCAAGTTGCGCGAGGGCATCCATGCGGAAGACCACTTGCTCCAGGCTGCCGGGCGGCATTGAGCGGACGAGCAAACCATCGAAAGCCCTAAGCGGCTGATCTCCCGCTTGGACCGTCAACTCACCGCCGCGAATCGTCGAGACGAGTGATTTGTAAGAGAACGGCGTCAATTGGTGCTCATCCCCGGCGGCGCGCAGAAGATCGCGAAAGTACCAACTATCGCGGGCGGCTAGGACGGCGAAGTGCATGAGCTTGTTGAAGCAGAACGAATGCGCGCTGCGCCGGCGATACGTAGCATCGCGGCTATTGGGACCTATTCGCCGAAAGAGCGTTTGAGAATGTTTGGGTTCGTTTCACCGAAGCGGAATGTATTGCCCGTGTCGAGATTCACAAAACTCACAACGGCCGGGCTGAATAGCAGCGGATCGACCTGGTAGAAGTCGTGGTTGTAGGCGGCGAGGATGTCGGCGAAGGTCCGGCCGTAATCCTTCGAGGCGCGGCTGGGCGTTTGCGGGCCAATGTCTTGCAGTGAGGCGTCGTCGCCACGGACGTAAAGCAGTGCGTGCCCGCCGTAGAGAATGGCATCGTTGGTCCGGCCGATTGATGCGAGGTCATTCTTGGCCGGCGGCGGCAACGGAGCGCAGCCCCAGGCGGATCCGATGCGGTTCAGGTCGAACTTGAGCTCGTGCAGCTTGTGCAGAGCCGTTTCCACGCTGCGAGCGACGACCTGCAGCGTGCCGGCGAGGCTTTTGGTCGGAGCGACCAGCAAGGTGAGCTTCGCCGGATCGACGCGGCATTTTTCAGCGATATCCCGGCAAACGCCCGCGTCGGGGAGCTTGCCGCTTTCGAGGACGCCGACGCACTCGTCGGCGGATTCGCGGTAATTGAGATCGGCGAACAGCGGTTCGCGAGCGGCGGCGGAACGCATCGGGCCGGACGCCATCGCGAAGAACTTGTCGGATTTGACTTCCCAGCCTGCGTACTGCGAGGCCATGCAAGCAAGGCGTGGGTGGTCGGTACGGACAGTGACCGCCGGCCAAGGCGCGCCGGCGCTGGCTTCGATTTGGACCGTGGCCAAGTCCGCCAAGCAGACGCGGGCCAGGCAGACGCCGGCTTCGAGTCCGCCGTGAACTTTCACGCCGCAGTCGATGATCGTGGCGTCCGATTCGGACCGATGGATGGCGATCCGCAGACGATCAGCATCGCCGATCATCAAGCGGCAGAGGGCGGCGGCGCGGGCGTTGTGGGACACGGGGAGGGGGATTGGCGTTGCGGATTGCGGATTGCCGCGTAGGCAAATTCAGCGCGAGTGATCAGTGTAGCGGGGCGTGAAGCAGAATTCGACCCGCGAGACGCAATCGAGCATGCGACAACGGAAGCTCGCCTAACGTTTGAACTTGTCGAGCGAGAAGTTTTTCCCGATCTGCGGGATGCCGATGCTTTCGAGCGAAGGCTTGCCACCGCTGCCCATGAGGGCGGCGACTTGGGAAATGAGCTGCTGGTTTTCGCCGAGTTTGGCGAGCAGCTCGTCTTGGGCCTTTTGCCGCTGGGCGTCGATTTTGGCCATCTGCTCGTCGATGCGGCCTTGGACCTTGGCGACGAGGCGCTCCTTGCGATCGGTGAGATACGTGCTGACGGCCGTCGACATGCTGGAGGCTAGCTGCGGCCCGACGTTCGAGTCGATTTTCACGTCGGGCCGCTTGAGCGTGCCGGCGAGGCGAAGGGTCGCTTCGAGGCGATCGACGCCGCTGAGGGATTGCTGCAGCACGGCGGCGATGCGGTCGTCGTGCAAAGCGGGCGTGTTGGCTGTGAGCCGCGAAGCCTGATGGAATTCGATGAGCCCGGTCAGTTGATTGCCGTCGAGGCGGATGTCGGCCTTGAGGCTGGCGTCTCCCGGCGTGACCGTGACGGCGAGCTTGTCGGCATTGCCGAGGGCTCGGGCGTTCATCGGCAGCTTTGGCACGTCGATCTTCAGCGAATCGTGCGGCGTGTCGGCGCGGCGGTCGAGCTCGACGAGCAGGTTGCCGTTGACGGCGCCTTCACCGCGAAGCCGCAAGCGGAGGGGTTTGTCGTGTAGTTCGGGCTGGGAGGCGGCGTCGGTGAGCTCGCCGGTGAACGTGAGCGGGGCGCCGCTGAGGCGTGCTTCGCCGGCCAGTTCGACGCGCTCGATAAGGCAGGTGGGCTGCTTGCGAGCCATGAACAGGACGTTCGTGCCGCGGGAGCGAGCGGGCGGAGCAATTTTTTTCTTTGGGACAAACTTGCGAACTTGCTCCATCCAATACGTAGTTTGCGAGAGATACCCGCTCGCAGTTTCGCCGAGTAAGTAGCGGTTCAGTTCGTCGGCGTCGATGGCTCCGGGCTTGAGGTGATCTTTGAGAAACTGTTCGTCTTGTTTGCGGGCGGCGTCGATGGCCAGATGGTCGGCCTTTGCCTGATCGGGCAGTGACTTAATTTCGGCAAGCGTCGAGGCAAGGTCTTTTTGCGTCGCATCCAGCTCCGTCTGCAGTTGATTCAGCTTGTCGAGATTGCGGAGCGGATTCTTTTTCAGTTCGCGAAAGGTCGATTCGATGTCCTTCGATTTCGAGCCGAGCTTGTCGGCGCGGCCTTTGAGCGCCTCGTATTGCTGCGGCCAGCGTTTTTGAAGGTCGTCGAGCAGCTTCGGCGTGGCGAGTGCGGCGGTGAGATCTTGTTCAAGCTGGCCGGTAAGGCCGTCGAACCAGGCGAGCGCTTTGTCGCTGGCGGCGGCCATGATGGGATCGAGAGCGGACGGTTCCTCGCTACCGGGCATTGTTTCGAGGGCGCCGGAGGCGGCGCGCTCCGAGTCGAAGCGCAGTCCGCGGAGCGAGCCATCGTGAACGACGACGCGCTTGCGGAGCAGCTGGCCGACGTCTAAATGGAGGCGCATCTCAGCCGCTTCGCCGAGGTTGCGCATCGGCTTCGAAGGGTTCGCCGCGGCGAAGTCGGTGATCACCAGCTCGCCGCCGCGGATCGAGGTGTGCAGGTCGGCGACTTCCACCTTGGCGCCAAGGGCCGCTTCGCTGGTCGTGACGAGCGTCCAACGGAGCAGTGGATCGAGGCCAAAGTGGAACGCGGCCCAGATGCCCGCGACGACGATCAGTCGCGGCACGAAGTACTGCCAGCGGAAGGCGGCGGTGAGTTTAGGGCGTTTCATTTATCGAGCCCCCACTGCACGCCGACCTCAGCCCCGCGCAACCAACGGATGACGCGGTATTTCATCAGGTACACGTGGACTCGCGGGCGGACATACTTGGCGACCGCGTAGGCGGCGCGATACGTCGGGTACACGAGGTAGAAGCCGATGAGGAGCTGGCCGATGACGGCGGTGTTGTTCAGGCCGGAGAAGGGACCGATGGGTTGGTCGTAGATCCAGGCGAATGTCGGCCGGAGGTGCGGGTTCATGAGCACGGCGGAGCCGAGGCGATGGGCGAATCCGTCGAGGCCCGAGCCGGCGTAGGAGAACAGTCCGATGCCGAGGATGCCGGCGGCGCGGTTGGAGCGCGAGCCGAAGAGCAGCATGGCGATGGCGATGGCGACGAGGTTTCCCTTCGGGAGCAGGCCGACCATCATGCCGAGCGCGAAGCCCCAGGCGGTTTGCCGCGGCGTGTCGTTGCCGATGAGCGCTTGGAAGAAAATGCGCAGCGGGCGGAGGAAGAGGTTGAGCATGGCAGTAGGTCCCTTCTGCCGGAAGGGACCTCAAAATGAGAGCGATATCCGTCGTGAACCGTCGAGCTCCCGCTTGGCGAGCGGGACCTACTTTGGGAAACGAGGTGATGAGGGAAGAGTTTGCCGGCAGTGTTCGTATCGGTTGCGCCGCGGGTGAGACTGAAATTCTGGGTGCGCGGTGGTAGCGTTGATAGCGATGCGCCCTCACCCCCGGCCCCTCTCCCGGAGGGAGAGGGGAGACTGAACGGATAACGCCCCGCTACTGTGGGCTGGCGGCGAAGAGGTCGGAATCTGGGCGGCCGCCAGAGCGGAGGAATGCTAGCAGGTCGAGGATTTCGTCGGCTGATAGCGTGTTGAGAAGGCCGGTCGGCATCATCGAGACCTTCGAGGGGTACTGCTTCTCGATCTCATCGCGGGGAATTCGCTCCTCCGCCTTGGGGTCGAGCATGTTGGTGTTCACGGAAATCTTGTCTTTGGCAATATTCGTTACCCGGCCGACGATCACGCGGCCGCCGGCTTCGAACACCATTTGCTGGTACTGGTCGGAAATGGTTTGGTTCGGGTCGATGACGGCGCGCAACAGGTCGCGCACGCCGAAGCGTCCGCCGACGCCCGTGAGATCGGGACCGACCGCCGAGCCGCTGCCGGCGACGCGGTGGCAGTTGTAGCAGCCGGCGGCGGAGAACATTTTGCGGCCATTCTCAAAATGCCGCGGGCCTTTGTCTTTCTCGACGAGATCCACGAGCTCGTCGAACTTCCACTCGCGAACGAAGGGGCGGGTCTCGGCTTTCAACTGAACGGGCGCCTCGACGTAGGGCTTGTTGACCCACACGGCGAGTTCGTTGCGCTCATCAGAATTGAACAGGCCGACAAAGCGCTCGCGGGCTAAGGAGAGATAGCCGAAGAACGAATAACCGCCGGCGAGGTGGGCGGACTTGTCGAACCACTGGAGCAACCGTTTGCGCTGGTCGAGGGACCAGCCTTCGTCGATGTAGCTCATCGTGATGGCCAGGTCGATGCTCTCTTCCTGCGTGGCGGCCTTTTCCAACAGCACGAGCAGCGGCTCAATGATGTTCGGCGCCTTGAGCCGCACGAGCAGATGGGCGAGTTGGCGGTTGACGTCGGGGTTGTCGGCCGGAAGTTGCGGGCGGAAGGCGTCGATGAGCTGCTGGCGAACGTTCTGCTCCAGCGGGTCGAAACGGATCACGCCGAGCGCCGCGACCCGGAGGACATTGAGCTTGCGCTGAACCGTGAGATCGGCGAAGCGCACGGGGGCGACGGCCTTCACCCAATCGGCCTGCTCGGTGCGATCAGCGAGGTGGGCGAACGCGACGAGAGCGTTCAAGCGGGCATCGAGATTTGGCTCGGCGAGGGCGCGGTCTCGCCACTTGTCGATCGGCTGGTGCTCCAGCGCCACGCGGGCGGCGTAGCTGATGAAGCGGTCGGAGTTCCCGAGGTTTTGCCAGATGAGCTCCATGTCGGCGGGGGCGCCGTCGATATGGAACGCTTCCAGCTTGTGGCGGAGCTCGCGGGCTTCGGACGGCGAGAGAGCGGGAGCGGAGGGCGCGGAGGTGACGGACACGTTGGAAGACTTGCCCGGGGTCGCTGTGGCTGCGACTTTGGTCGTTTTCGTTGGCGGAGCCGTCGCCGCTGCAGTGTTGGCCGCATCGTTGTCCCACACGATGCGGTACAGGGCCGATTCGCTCTCGCGGCCGCCGACGGCGAAGTACAAAGCGCCGTCTTTGCCGACGACCATATCAGTCACTCCAAGCGGCATCGCCGAGGCAAAGCGTTCCATCTCCGCGCGGTAGGTCGATCCTTCCGGATGAAGGTGGAAGGCGAAGATGTT
>JAICUM010000351.1 GCA_025935855.1 Pirellulales bacterium
CATCTTCTGGGTTGGGCGCGGCGGCAAATCCGCAAACGCCGATCGAGTGGAACAACAGCGGCGCCAATCCGATTGCGTCGCGGAACGGCAATGGCGCTCCGCCGCTCGCCACTGGCAAGAGCGACCCGTTTGCGGCGGCGCCCGACCCGCGCTTGCCAGCCAGTCAGGCGGCAACGGGCAACGATCCTTCCCGGGGCTTTCCGAACGTCGCCGACGGCCCCGAGAAAACGTACGGCGGCGCTGGCAGCGCCTGGCCGGGGATCGGGACGCCGATGCCGGAACTCGGCCCCACTCCGTACGCTCAAACGCAGCAGCCGAATGTCGAGGCCTCGGCTGGTCCTTCGGCAGCGACCACCGGCGCCCCGGAAATCCGGATCGGCATGTTGAGCACGCCCGCCGATCAGCCGCTTGAGGGAACCGCCGCGACGAACCCAAGCATGCCGACCGGCTTTGGCTCGCAACAGGCCAAAGAACCCGCGTTCGGCGGCAAACCGGACGCGACGGCAGCCTCGTGGCCCACAACACAAACGGCGCAAACGGGCGGACCAGGTTCGCAAGGCGCCGCGAACGCACCGCCGGCGCGAACGGCGGGAAATCAATCCGCTCAAACGCAAGCTCCGCCGAGCGGCCGCGACAACACGGCCATCGTGCTGGCGGCGTGGGTGCTCCTCACGGGCTCGGTGGCCGGCAACCTGTATCTTTTCTGGAGCTACGTGGACGTGCGGCAGAAGTACCGCGTGCTGGTGAGAAAGACTGCCCGCGCGGTTGGCCGCTACACGCCGGCGTAGTGCAAGGGGTCGGGAGTCTTTTGCGACTGGTTGCCCCAGAGTGCTTGGAGAGCCTCAAGTCGCAAAAGACTCCCGACCCCGTCCGTGGCGGAGACGCGATCGCCGGTTTCGGAGAAACCGGCCTACGGTAGCCGAGTCTCTCCGAGACTCGAAGCCAGTCTCGGAGAGACTGGGCTACAGATGGCTACGCCCGGCGAGATCGTAGGTAATCGCCGCTTGATTGAAGATTAGCGGCACGGTGAAACTCACTGCCAGCGTTCACGACGTACGCGAGCGGGGTTTCTTCTTCCTGCGGCTGAAGGCGGTATTCCACGGCCGGCATTTCGAACGAGTAGTCGTAGAACTCGGTCGGCGTCGCTTCGATGGCCGGCGGCGGTTCATCTTCGATCAATCGCTCCACGAATGGATAGTCGTACAACGACGCCGGTTCTTCGACGGCCGGCTGCGGCAGGCGCTGTCGCCGCGGTTTTTTCTTCGTCTTGATCTCGAGCGGCATCGGCGCTGGTTCCAACACCGCGGGCTTTTTCACTTCCGCCACCGGCTCCGGCTGGCCGCGGCGCACCGGCAGCCTCCTGCAGTCGGCCTTTAGGTCCTTGAACATTTCCGACACGTGCTCGTGGCAGGTGAACATGAGCAGTTGATGCCCGCCGGAGGCAAACTCGCACAGCACCTCAGCGGCGCGGCGGGCGCGCTGCACGTCGAAGTTCACCAGCACGTCGTCCAGCACCATCGGCAGGTTCACGCCGCGGCGGGCGAACGTGGCCACGAGGGCTAGCCGTACGCTCAGGAAAAGCTGCTCGCGCGTGCCGCGGCTGAGCACGTCCACCGGGAGCGATTCGCCGCCGGCCGTTTCGACCATGAGGATGTCGTGGGCCAGCGGCGTCCAAATCCGCTTGTACTGGCCGGCGGTGAGCTTGGCCATGTAGCGTGACGCCTCGGCCAGCGTTTCCGGCTGGCGGTGGGCTTCGTAGTCGGCACGGATGCGCTCCAGCACGCGGCTGACCACGGCGTGCCGCCGCCAATCGTCGCGGGCTTCGGCGAGCTGTTTCTCAACGACGCTCAGATCGAGCTGCCGTTCGGCGAGCGAGCGGTCTTTCGCCAGCACCGTCTGCTCGCGGCTCAGCTCGCCGCGCTGCTGGGCGAGGTGTTTGAGGGCTTTCTGCCGCGCGTCGAGCTCCGCGGTGGCTTTTTCCCACATCTGGTCCAAGAGGCCGATCGACTCGGGGCTGAGCAGTTCGTTGAAGACTTGCTCTGGTTCATGCCGGCCGATGGCGGCGGCAATTTCGCGCGTGACGGCGTCGCGCTGATTGGCCAGGAGCTGGGCCTGATGCTGGTCGGCGGCCATCATGCGGTATTGCTGCTCATCGTCGCAGCCGGCGGCTTGAAACATCGCGGCGCGGCGGCGCTTCAGTCCGGCGATTGATTGCAGGTGCTTGGCCTCTTCGGTTTTGAGTTCCTTGGCCTTTTCCTGGAGTTGCGAACGGCGTTCGACATCGCCGAGTTGCCGGCGGCGCTCGGTGAGCATGTGATCGAGCTGATCGAGCGGATTGGCATCGGCAGCAACGGTGGGTTGTTGGCTTGAGCGCTCCGTTAACGCGTCGCGGCTAACCTTGTTCTCTCGTATTTCCTTGGTCTCTTTGGGCTTCAACACGCAACCCACTTCTTCGGCCAGATCGCGAATCCGCCGCAGGAGTGTTGCGTGTTCGCGCTGGCGGGCCGCGGCGTCCTCGCGGCGATGGCGGGCCCGCGCTTCGAGCTCCGCCAATTGGCCATAACGATCAGTCACGCTCATCAGTCGCTGCGGATCGATTGACTCCGGCAGTCCCATCGCCACGGTAGCGGACTTCCAGGTGGCCAGCACCGCGTCGCGATCGCGCTGGGCCTGTTTCACGCGGGCCTCGGCGTTCGCGACCTCGCCGCCGGCTTGTTTGCGTTGGGCCTCGAACGGCAACACGCCTTCCAGCTCCGCCAGATGCCGCTCCGCCGCTTGGAGCCGCAGCACGACCGAGCCGTCGGTCATCGGCAGTTCGCCGTTGACCTGCTCCTTCTCGCGACCCATTTCGGCGATCTGCTTGGCGAGCACTTCCATCTGCCGCTGGCAGGCGTCGAGCTTTTCGGCCGCGGCGTCGTCGGCAAAGTATTTGAAGACCCAGGCGAAGGCCGCCCCGCCGACGCCGATGAGCGCCACCAGTCCGCCGTATTTGCCGAACGGGCTCGATGGCACAAGTAGCCACACGCCGAGCATGAGGGCGCCGACGATGAACGTCGCCAGCAGCCAGCCAAACAGCCAGAGCGGCATGACCTGATCGTCGAGCAAATCGTGGCTTTGCTGCTCCAGTTCCACTTCATGCTTCCGCGCGGAATCCAGTCGCTGCTCGACCGCCAGCCGCTTCCGCAGCCGGGCGACCAGGTTGCTGGCCTCCTGCAAATCCATCGGCAGGCCGTGCGATTCGCCGCCAACGATGGCCGATTCGATTTGGGTGCGCAGTGACCGCTCGCCTTCGGTGAGGGCGTCCAAGTCGCGCTGGGCCGCGTCGAGGCGTTTCTGGGCCATCCGCAGCGCGTCGATTTGCGGTTGCAGGCCTTCCAGGTCGCCCTCAGTCAGCTCGCGCAGCCGCTGGCCTTCCTTCAAGCCGAGCGCTTCCGCCAGCCGTTTTTGCTCGGACGCGTACCGGGTCTCGTAGTTCTTCGCCTCGCGCTCCAGTTCGTCCTGCTGCCGCTGGAGCGACATGAGCCAATCGCGCTGCTCGCCGAGCGCGTCGATCCGCGAGGCGTTGCGGACCAGCAGCTCGTTGATGCCCAGCCGCTCGGCTTCGTCGCGAAGCTGATGACGCTGCCCTTGCAGCACGTCGGATTGCCGCTGGTGCTTTTCGATGTCGGCGTTGATCGCGTTGAGCCGTTCGACCGCATCGGCCGGCAGCTTCACGCGGCCGCTGAGATGGCCGAGCTGCTCGTCGATCTTCTCGCGTTTGCGCCAATTCGGCTTGAGCTGAACGGCGATCTCGATCGTCCGGGCGTAGTGCTCCGCCTTCCGCACTTCCGCTTCGACCGCGGCGATTTGATCGTCGAGCTCCTTGATCCGCACGGCGAGCTGCGACCAGAGGCGGTTCTGCTCTCGCAGGCGATCCACCTCGGCCCGCAGTTTGTCGCGCTGCGTCGAAAGCTCGACGATGCGCGACGGCTGCTTCCCGTCCGCCAGCAGCGCCGTGCGATTCGCCTCCAGCTCCTGGATGACGTCGTACAGGCTGACGCGATCGATGCCCGAGGTCAGCCGGTAAATCCACTCGCCCGCCTTGGTCCCCGAGAGCGTGTTCAGCTCCTGCATCTCGTCGAGCGTCACGGCGAACACGTTGGTGTACGTCGGCTCGTCGACGTCGCCCAGCGATTCGCGCAAGAGGCGATCGCCGCTCGTGGCGCCGTCGGCCGTCGTGCAGATCACGCGGCCCACGTCATCCGGCCCGCGATCGGCAATGCGGCTCGCGCGAAAGTTCAGCTCGCCCTCAAAGATGCCGAGCGCCCCGCCCGGCTGGCCGCCGTCCACCGGCGGGAGGTACCGCTTCCGCCGTTGCGGCGTCATGCCATACAGCACGCTGCGGATGAACTGCATGACGGTCGTTTTGCCGGCCTCGTTCGGGCCGTAAAACACCGTCACCTTGCGCGACAGTCCGGTCAGCTTCAGGTTGTGCCAAACGCCAAAGCCGTCGATTTCCAGATCGGTGATTTTCATAATCGTGTCAGCCGCGGAGCTATGCTCCGCAGGTGAAGTGCAATGGAGGCCCGCCACCGCCGCGCCTGCGGAGCGTAGCTCCGCGGCTAGGCGCTTTGGTTACGCGTCCTCCTCGTCGAGACTCATTAAATCCATTCCGAGCTTCGCCGCCGCGAGCAGCACGCCGCCGCGATCGGAGTTGGTGACCTTCGCCAACTCGGCGAAGGCGCTTTTGCGCTGCCCTTCGGGCAAAAACTCCTCGAGCGCCAGCTCGATCTCCGCCTTCTCGTCCAGCTCGCGGAACTGCCGCAGCACGTCGCCGCGGATCGTTTCCTCGTCGTACCACTCCGCCGGGACGCACAGGGGCTCGTCGCACTCCAGGGCCACGCTCCACACGGCCGGCGACTGCTTGCCGTAGCGCTGCCGCACCGCGGCGAGAATCTCGTCGCTCATGCCGCCGGGACGGAGTTCATTTAAGAGCTCGCCGCGGCCGGTGATCTTCCATGTGACGAGCAGATCGCGATCGGGGTGCTTGCCGCGCAGGCCGTTGATCCGCGTTTCCATCAACGCGATGAGCGAATCCTCGTCAGCGCCGGCGGTGAGCTCGATCGTCTCGCTGATCCACCGCGCGATGTCGGTCGCGACGAACGTCGTTTTCACGTGGCCTGAATCATCCACCGACACGACCGTGCAGCCGTGCGCTCCGACCTCGCTGGGATCGCGCCCCTGCGGAGTGCCGGCGTAGTGGGCGATGCCCGGCGATTGATCCACCGTCTGCCGGTGGTGCTGCCCACCGAGGGCCATGTAGTGAACGAGG
>JAICUM010000716.1 GCA_025935855.1 Pirellulales bacterium
AACGCCGGCGCCTGGTTCCTCGGCCGGCTGCAAACCGAGCGCGACAAGAAGCGGGTGATCGAAGGTCTGGAAGGCGCGTCGAGTGAAGCGGGGGCGTCGTTCGACCGGGCTGAGATGGAACGCGCGCTGGCCTCGCTCGACAACCGAGTGTTCGTGTTGAACAACGTTCACGCCAAGGCGCCGGAGGTGTTTCATTCGCGGTGGGCGCTGTCGTATCTGGCGGGGCCGCTGACGCGCACGCAGATTGCGAAGCTCATGGCCGATCGGAAGCCGGCCACGAAAGGAAAGACGGACCCGGAATCACCGTCCGCCGCCGCGCCGTCGACGAAGGATCTTTCCGCGGCCCCGGCGGTTCCGACTGCTTCGTCGCGGCCGGTGGTGTCTTCGGAGATCACCGAACGCTTCTGGCCGGTGGATGGAGACGGCGGCGGGAAGGGTGGCGAGCGGCTTGTGTATCGTCCCGGCTTGCTTGGCGTTGGCCGCGTCCATTTCATCAAGGCGGCCAGCAACGTGGACGTGTGGCGAGACGTTGCCGCGATTCAGCCCGTGCATGGCGAGCTGGCGAAGCCCACGTGGAATACGGCCATGCTGTTCGAAAAGAAACCGTCGCTTGCCGAAGGCCCACAAGCTAGGGCCGCGTTCAACGAGTTGCCCGGCGAGCTGGCCCAAGCGAAGAACTACCGCCGCTGGGACAATGATCTAGTCGATCACCTGTACCAGCACGAGCGGTTGGTCCTCTGGCAGTGCGCTGAGCCGGAGCTGCAATCGTCGTCCGATGAGAGCGAGGAAGAGTTCCGCGCTCGGGCCGCGAAGGCGGCGGCCGAGCAATTGACGGCGCATCAAAGCGAAGTCCGCGGTAAATATGCCGCGAGAATTCAAAAGGCCGAAGACGCGGTGAGACGGGCCGAGGCGCGGGTCGCCGCCGAGAAGTCGCAGTTCTGGATGCGGCTGTTTTCGATGCTGGGCCGGATCGCGGAAATCGCGCTCACCATGTTCACGGGCGGGCGTTCGCGCAAGAAGTGGGTGACGACGACCTCCGCCGGGGCCGCGATGCGCGAGCGACAACAGCAAGGTCGCGCCCAAGATCAACTTGCCGATGCTCAGGCTGACCTCGAGAAAGTGCAAGCCGAGCTACAAGCGGAGCTCGACGGGCTTCAGTCGGCGGTGCGTCCGGAAACGCTGCAACTGGAGAAGCTCGAAATCCCGCCGCGCAAGGCGGACATTAAAGCGGATGAAGTATCGCTTGTCTGGCTGCCCTGGTGGGTGGCCGACAACGGCGCCGCCCGGCCTGCGTATTGAACGCTATTTGCTTAACTGACACTCAGTCTTACCGAGCACATCATGTCTGAACGCGAACGTTGGATTGTTTACCCGTTGTTGTTTTTTGCCTTGGGCGCGGCGCTGCGCGACAAGTTCACGCAGCAAGTGCATACCGAAGAACTGCATGCGGGAAAGATCGCTTGCGAGGAATTGGTGGTGCTTGATTCCGACGATCCTAGCCGTTCCGTCGCGAAGCTTCTGTCGGCGCCTTCGCAGAACAGCGCGGCCGGCGCCCGCTACGGCGTGCTCGCGCTTTACGACAGCGAAGGCAAAGAATTCTGCGGCGTCACGAATAGCCAACTCACGGTGAACAGCATTGCGATCACCAACCCAAAGAATCAGGCGCAGCCGCTCGCGCTGCTCACGTCCGCCTCGCAAAATGAGGACCCGAGCGCCTATTTCGGCAGCCTGTTGCTCAAGGACAGCGAAGGCCACGTGTTATGGGTCACGCCCACGAAGCCCGGTGGGGCGAGTGGCGGCAAGGCGCCGAACAAGGAGGGCGCCCGGCGATTGCCGCCCCGGCGAGACAAGGCTTCAAAGGATTAGGGCGGCAGTTCTTGAACCGATCTGTCGGGCATGCGGAGGGGGCGTCGCGGCCCGTTCATCTCGGCGGCAAGTTCCCATTACCAAGCGCACAGCTTTACCCCGTTTGCCAAACGAGGCAAAACCGCTAAATCCGGCGTCTATTCGTTGCATTTCGGCGGCTTCTCACGCTACGTTAGTTGAGCGCTCAGGTGCGCTCGGATGCCCACCACCTCGACGGCAAGGAGCACACCATGTTGCCCGTCATTGGCTTGCAG
>JAICUM010000242.1 GCA_025935855.1 Pirellulales bacterium
CGCGGCGGGTACGTCGGCTACCGGGGCGGTTATCTCGGCGGCGGGTACGGCGGCTACGGCGGCTACGGGTATGGCTATGACGGACCGGCGGTCTATCGCAGCTACTACGGTGGCCCAGGTTACGGCTACTATGGCGGCGGCTTTGGCGGCTATCCGGGCTACTACGGGCGCGGAGTCGGTTTCGCCATCGGCTTTTAGCCCCAGACGCAATTTGAAAGTTTGGAGACAGGGCCCGCCTGGATTTCGGCGCGATCGCCGAGATCTACGGCGGGCCTTAAGCATTTGTGGGAACGACTCATCTCCGTGGGGTATCGAATTGAGCAAACGACGCTGTCAAATTGACGGCATCGACCTCTGGTAAACGCACCCGCCATGCAATCAGCGATCACGTAAGTTGTTACTATGACACAGCTTGACGATCAACGCATAGTTCTGGCACGATCTCTGCATTGTGATTCCGCAGAAGGCGTCCAAGGTGAAACACGACGCTCACAAGTCCTGGCCCCGATATGTCAGAGCGCTAGCAGAGGAGAACAAAAATGGTCAAGCGCATCTTATTAGCGTCCGCGTTTGCGATCAGCGGTTTGATGGTCGCCGTTCCGAAAGCCGACGCGGGAATCGTCTTTGGTCGCGTAGCGCCGGTCCGTCGCACCGCGGCCCGTGTAGTCCTGCCGCCCTACCCTGTCGCCCGCCGCGCCGCTTATGGGCCAGTCTATCGGCCGTATGCTTATCCGGCTTATGGACCGGCGTTCTACGGCGGCGGCTTCTACGGCCCAGGCATCGGCGTGACGGTGTGGTAACCGGCAGTCGGCCAAGACCGCTGAAAGCCATTCTCCGAATACGAGAGACCGTCGTTCGCCAGGAATGTGCGGGTAGCGAACGGCCTACGGCCGCCTGCGAGCCTTTCATGGCGCGCAGGCGGTTTGTTTTTGCGCAATGATGGTAACGGTGGTTTTCAACCGCCGTATCCGAGGCGCTTTGCCAAGCTAAACTCGCATTTCCACGGCGGTTAAAAACCGCCGTTACATGCACCGCTAGCACGAGTATTCGACCAAGTTAAAGCTGATGCGACGCGCCGCAGGCGCCGATTAAGGAAGATGGGAGCGTAGCGACCGCCTGCGCGGGCGCTGCGCTTTGGAATGGATTCCACTAGCCCGGTGCTCGTAGCCATGTTGGTCATCATCAGCGACCTGCACCTGACCGACGGCACGAGCGGCTCGACGATTTCGGCCGGCGCCTTTCAGCTATTGAACGAGCGCATCGTCGATCTGGCCATCGGCGCCTCGCAGCGCCGCGATGGATCGTATCGGCCGATCGATCGGGTAGATCTGCTTATTCTCGGCGATGTGCTGGACGTCATTCGTTCCAGCCGCTGGCTGCAAACGCGCGTGCGGCCGTGGAATGATCCGACGTCGCCAGCGCTGTTCGAGATTGTTTCGCAGATCACCGGTGACGTGCTGCGGCACAATGAAGATGCGCTCGGCGAGTTCCGCAAGTTAGCCAAAGAGGGCGTGCAGGTTCCGCCCGCGACGCGCGACGGCCGGCTCGCCAATGATCACACGATTGCCATTCCCGTACACATTCATTACATGGTGGGGAACCACGATTGGTTCTACCACTTGCCAGGCGACAACTACTCGCGGCTGCGGCGGCAAATCGCTGCGCACATGGGTCTGGCGACCAATCCTGACGCGCCGTTTCCGCACGAAGCATGGGAGTCGAACGAGCTGCTGCAAACCATGCGGCGTCACAAGGTGTTCGCCCGGCACGGCGACGTGTACGACCCGTTCAACTTCGAAGGCGATCGCAACGCGAGCAGCTTGGGCGACGCCATTGTGATTGAGCTCCTCAACCGGTTTGGCGCTCAAATCGCGCGGGAGCTGGCCGACGATTTGCCGGAAAGCGCGCTGGCCGGTTTTCGCGAGATCGACAACATCCGCCCGCTGCTGCTGGTCCCCGTGTGGATCGACGGCCTGCTAGAGCGAAGCTGCCCGCATCCGGCCACACGAAAGCAAGTGAAGAAAGTTTGGGACGAGCTGGCCGACGAATTTCTCGAACTCTCGTTCGTGCGCAAGCGCGATACCTGGTGTCCGGTGGACATTGTGGACGGCCTGCAAAAGGCCCTCAAATTCAGCCGGCGGCTTTCCGTCGGGTGGGCGAGCTGGATCGCCGAGTGGATGTGGAAGATGCGAGGCGCCGACAACGACTCCTACTATCAACACGCCCTGTCGGAGCAGGACTTTCGCAATCGCCGGGCGAAGCATATCGTTTACGGCCACACCCACTATCATGAGATCGTGCCGCTGGACGCTAGCTTTGCCGAAGGCTTCGTGCTGAATCAGGCGTACTTCAACAGCGGCACCTGGAAGCGCGTATTCGAGCAGACGCGGTTCGCGCCTTCAGAGCACGAGTTCATCTCGGCCGACGCGCTGACGTACCTCGCGTTCTTCAAGGACGACGAACGCAAAGGCCGGCCGTACGAGACGTGGAACGGCACGCTCGGCTTGTCGCCGATGAGCACGAGCACGCTGCGAGTCGATTCGGGAATAAGCCATGCCGCCGCTCAACCGATTTCGACACCAGGCGTACCGCTCCGAGCGCCCCACTTCGCGGTACCGATTACTCCGGTCCGGACCGCCAGCGGAGCCGGGGTCCGCTGAATTTGGCGAACGGCTTACCGGCGTTGGAAAAGCCTTTTCGCAAGCCGGCGTGGCGGCCGTTTATCTGGCGCACGGCACGTTCTGCGGCAACGACGCGCTGGGGTTATTTACCGAGCTGGAGCGTTGGGCGCCCAGATTGACCGCCTCGCTGCGTCGCGGCGGGAAGCGGATGTTCGATTGGCTGATCGGCGAAACGGGGAACTATCTCCCGAGCTTTGCCGAGCGAATGGAGGCGGGGCTGAATGCCGGCGTTGACGCCGACGCCAATGCGATTCCCGTGCGGCTCTTTTACTGGTCGAGCCAGAATCACCACATCGGCCGTGCCGATGCGGCGGTGCGGCTAATTGATGAACTTGCGACATTGGCCACAACGCGTGTGGTTCCCTCCCCCTTGCGGGGAGGGTTAGGGAGGGGGCATGAAGCGGGTACACGCGTTAGCACCCCTCCCCTAGCCCCTTCCCATCAAGGGGAGGGGGACGGAAGGCCGCGCGTGCTGCTATGGGCGCACAGTCACGGCGGCAACGCTTTCGCACTGTTAACGAACCTGCTGGGCGGTGACGCGGCGACGCGGGCTGAATTCTTCGAAGCGGCAAAATACTACTTCCGCAGCCCGTGGACGCGCCGCGTGGACCTGCCGGCGTGGCAGCGCGTCGAAGAGATTCTGTCGCAGGCCGATCATCCGGTGCGGAAGCTACAACTCGATTTCGTCACGTTCGGTACGCCTATCCGCTACGGGTGGGATTCGCGTGGCTATTCCAAGCTGCTGCACATCGTGAATCATCGACCGGTCATCGATGAAGAGGAGTATCTTGGCCCGCGGCGATTGCATCTCGGGCGCATGTTGCGAGCCGTCCGTGGCGACTATGTCAATCAGATTGGCATCGCCGGCTCGAACCTGCCGCCCTTGCCGCTGGCCATGAGAACATTTCTAGCCGATCGCCGCGTGGGCAAGCTCGTTGAGCGCGACTTGAAGCCCGAGGGGCTTTTCAAACGAATGGGGCGCGGGATGCGCGTGCCCAACGAGGGAACCACACTACTGGTGGATTACGCCGATCCCGATCGCCTGCCCTGGCGGCATCTGCTGGGCCACGCGCCATACACACGCAGCCGCTGGCTGCCGCTGCATGTCGAGCTGGTGGCGGAGGAGTTTTACACCGCCTCGCCCGCGTCTCTACAATGTACCTAGCCGGGAAGCTGCGGAACTCGATGAGGTCAGTCGGCGCCGATGGGAAGATTCAGCATGAAAATCCAAATTGCCAACAACGTCGATATTGTCCGAGCCGAATGCGGAGACATTCCTGCGAATGAGGTGCGCCGCACCGAAATCGACGGAATCGTTGACACCGGCGCGGCGCAACTCGTTCTGCCGGGTAAGGTGGCGGAACAGCTCGGATTTGAAGAAGCTTGGCACGCGACGGTCCGCTATGCCGATGGACATTCGCAGCGTCGCCCGGTGGTCAAGAACGTGTGGCTCCGACTCTGCGACCGCGAGTCGGTATTCTCCGCCGTCGTCGAACCGAATCGAGAGACGGCACTAATCGGCGCCATCGTTCTAGAGGCTCTCGACTTAATCGTTGATTGCGTCACGCAGCAAGTTCTGCCGCGAGATCCGCACGGCATTATCGCGGAAATTGAGTAGTCGTCGCCACCATGGCAGACTATCTGCAAATCACCACCGCCGCGGCAAGTCGAGAGGAGGCGGAGCGGATTGCGTTAGCCCTGGTGGAACGCCGTTTTGCCGGCTGCGTTCAAATCATTGGTTCGATGACGAGCATTTACCGCTGGCAGGGCCAGGTCGAGCAAGCGGCGGAGTGGCTCTGCCTTATCAAGACGACGCGGCCGCGCTATGCCGACGTCGAGCAGACGATTCGCGAGTTGCACTCGTATGAGTGCCCGGAGATTGTCGCCACGCCGATTGAAACCGGCAGTCCGGCGTATCTGGAGTGGCTGGCGAAAGAATCCACAGGCGATCGTTGAAAGAGCGGCGAGGTCTTTTCTCACTGCGACGGGCAGCGCGCCGAACGATTTTCAATTAGCTGGCGGCACACTTGCCGCCGGGAGGCAACGACAGCCTAACGTGACCCTTTCCCGGCGGCCGTGGGCCGCCGGCTAGTTAATGGGCTTGACGGCGCTTAAAGCTCCGAGGGCGGCGATTATTTGCTGATCGAGCGGAAGTTGCTGAACGTGAAGTTGCCGAACGCGAATTGCGGGAACATGCCGTACACGCCTTGGCCGAAAAACTGGCCGATGAATTCGTCGGCGACTTGGATCGGCGCTTTCGGCACGACGACGATGTCTGAATCGTTCAGCCAGATTTCGTCCGCAGGCGATGGGCGGCGGCCGTAGAGGGCGCCGTTCACGTCGACCATTGTGGCGAGCAGCCGCCAATCCTCGCCGCGGCGGAAAACGACTACCTGTCGCAGGTTGGCGCCGACCTGCCAACTGCCGGCCATGGCGATGGCGCCCATCAGCGTCGTCGGCCCCTCGAGCGTGAAGCGGCCGGGCGTCTTCACTTCGCCCAGCACATACACATATCGCGGCGCACGCTGCATGAGCACCGGCGTGATATCGACGCCGGGAATCGTCGCGCGATAGCGGGCGTCCACTTCCAGCTTCAGTTCCCCGAGCGTCAGGCCTTGGGCGCAAATCGGGCCAAGCCCCGGCAGAAACAACCGGCCGTCGGGGTTCACCGGCACTTCGAGTTGCTGGCCGCCATTGCCGAAGCGAGCAATGACTGAATTGATGAGATCCTGCAATCGCGTGTCAACCGAGATCGGCGTTACGGTGATCGCCGGCACTTTGTAATACTTCTTGTAGAGCTGCTCGAGCTGATCGCGAAGTGCCTCGATCGTGAGATTCGCGGCGCGCACCTGTCCTAACAGCGGCAAACTGATTGTGCCATCGGGTTGCACCACTAGCTCGCGGCGAATGTCATCGGGCGTAATCTTCTCGCCGCCGGCGGCGGCACCGCTGTCGGTGTCGCCGGTGAGCGACTCCACGCGAATGGTGTCGCCGACTTGCAGCTCATACGCATTGGGCGTCGTTTCACGCGTGCGCCGAAACACGAACAGGATCTTGTCGTCCACACGCAGGCGATACTCCGGAACGTGGGCGAGGCGAGCATGCCCCACGTATTCGCCCTGCGCGAACTGTTGCCAATTGACCTGGCCGCGGGCCTTCCACGTCGGCTCGCCGTAGCCGTTGCCGCTGGTGCTATCGACGGCCCAAATCGGATAAGGCGCCGCGGGGCTGATTGCCTGGCAGAGCTGAATGTCCTGCCATTCGGCGACATTCGTCGCAGGGGCCGTCTGCGGCGTAACGGCAGGCGGCTGTTCTCCGGCCGATTCGCCACGTAACTTCCACGAAGTCCCGGCGAGCAACGTCGCGACAAGTGCCATCAGCACCCGTCGTTGGCGACAAGTCTTCGGATGAGCGGCTTGTTCGATGCCAGGTTGCATTACGGTTCTCAATGGTTTGCTTCAACCGCCAAGATTCATCGCATCACTGGCCCGCCGGGCCGGCGCGTGACGTTTCTCATCGGTTCGCGGGCTGGCCCGGACGCCGTGTTTGGCGAGTCGGTTTGTACCTGCCCAGCGACTTGGTTTGACGACGTGGCGGCCGGCGCCAGGAGATCGCCAGTCTGCGAGAGCGCACCCGGTGAGACCCAAACCACGCCGTTATTCCCACTGACGCCGCGGCTGGCCATGAACTGCGCTTGCTGCTCGCTGAGATCCGCAAGCTGCGTGTGGCCGAGCTTCTGCTCGACGCGTGCGAGATTGCGAAAGACGACCGGATTCGGCTCGCGCACCGCTACCTGATTCAGCAAATATTCCGCCTCGGTGTAGTGCCCAGACTCGGCCAGCAGCACGCCAAGCTCATGCGCCGCGAGGTGATTGTCATCCCGAGCCAGGAGGGCCGCCTGCTGCAGTGCGAACGCCTTGCGCTCGGCAAATGGCTGCTTCTCAGCTTCGACGCGGCCCAGTTGGCTGCTGAGCTTGCCGAGGGCGTGCAAAGCCATGGAACCGGCCGGTTCGCCGGCGACGGACTCGGCAAGCTGCCGCTGAGCGTAGCGGAAGTAGCGCTCCGCCAATTGCGGCGGCGTAAGTTTTACAGCGCCGGCTTCTTTCGCCATCGAAGTGCGATGCGAGGCGAGGATGACGGACATGCTGAGATTGGTTTCCGGCTGCGCCGTGCGGGAGGAGAAGTCGTTGACTTCTTCTAGAGCCCGAAGGCCCTTGGTAAGCGCCGTGGCGTGATTGGACGAGCCATCTTGTTCGTCCTTGGCCTCGGCGATTAGCTTGAGTACCTCGATGAATTCAACGCGTGCGGCGAAAGTGGCGCCGCGCTGCGCCAATTCAAAACCGCGGCGGATTTTTTCTTGCGCACGTTCATCGACGACGGCGCTCGTGGGAGCGCCGGTCGCCACGGGCGTGGTGTCGATCAGCGAACCACCGCCAGCGGACGGCTGTTCGGTTTCTTGTTGGCATTCTCGCTTCGAGACTTCGCGAGCGCAATCGGTCGTTTGATGAGCGGCGTTGGCGCTGGCAGTTGTCGGCGGCTTACTCACCGGCGTGTGCATTGCTTCGGCCGCGGCTTCCGCGGAGATTTCATACTCACCGGCGAGCCCGCTCCACTCGGTGAACGTCCCCTCATGGGGCAACGACTGCGGCGGCAGGAGCGCCGAGTTGTCAGCACCGAG
>JAICUM010000189.1 GCA_025935855.1 Pirellulales bacterium
CGGCAAGACAATCGACAACGAGTGACGAAACAGTGAGTAAGACATCGAAATGCCGCAACAGTTGATCGCCAAGAATGCCGCTCTGGCCACGGGCCATCCGCTGGGCGCCGCCGCGGGGCTGGAAATCCTGCGCGATGGCGGCAACGCCATTGACGCGGCCGTCGCGGCCACGCTGGGCCTGTGCGTCGTCATTCCCGGCATGGTTGGCCTCGGCGGCTACGGCGGCAGCGCGGTGCTCTACCTGGCGCGCGACCGCCGCGTCGTCGCGGTCGATTTCGACTCCCGCTGCCCACTCGGCTTTCGCGAAGGGCTGGTGACGGCCGACCCGCGCCTGAACTACTTCGGCGCCCGCGCGGTGACGGTACCCGCCGTCGTCGCCGGCTTGGGATTGATCCTCGAACAGTTCGGCACAAAAGCGTGGCGCGAGATATCCGCGCCAGCGATTCGATTGGCAGAGGGAGGATTTCCGGTCGATGACGAGCACAAAAAGCATTTCGACCGCTGCCTGCGGCGCTTCGACTCACAATCGCTCCGTGCCCTGTTCCCAGACGGCGCCGTACCGGATGTCGGGTCACTCTGGCGGCAGCCGGATTTGGCAAAGCTACTCGAGCGACTGGCGGATGACGGCCCGCGGTCGTTTTACGAGGGCGATGTTGCGAAACAGATCGTTCGCTTCCTCGGTGAGCGGGACGGCATACTCACCGACGACGACTTCCAGAGCTATCAGCCGGCCGTTGTCGAGCCGCTCAGTGCGGCCGCGCGGGGAACACAGCTTTTCACGCCGCCGCCGCCATCCGGTGGAATCACCTCCCTGGCGATCATACAAACGGTCGGCGTGCTGCTTGAACGCGAGCGGATGAACCGCCTCGACGCCGCGTTTTTTCACGCCTTCGCCGAAGCCTCGAAATTGTGCTGGCACGAGCGAAAAGAGTCGTTCGGCGATCCTGATTTCGTTCGCATTCCCATCGACGAATTGATTTCAGAAGAACAAGCCAACCGCCGTGCTGACAAAATCCGCCAGGGAGAAGGCGCGCCGAGCGCCTCGCCTATAAATCCATCAGGACATACCTCGAATGTGATCGCGGCCGACAGCGAGGGCAACGTGATTTCACTCACCGCCACGCAGGGCTGGATGTACGGCGCCCACCTGGTCGTCGATGGGCTCGGTCTGGTGCTCAATCACGGCATGTCGCGATTCGACTACGTCGAGGGTCATCCGAATGCTCCAGCGCCCGGCAAACGCATGCAGCATAATATGGCGCCCATAATCGGTCTGCGGGACGGCAAACCGGTCCTCGCCATCGGTCTGCCCGGCGGGCCGAAAATCGTCACCGCCACCGCGCAAGTCGCCCTCGACCTGCTTGACTTTGAAGCCGGGCCCGCGGACGCCGTCGCCGCGCCGCGGCTTCACACCGACGGCATTGAACCGCTATTGGTTTCGACGCACATGCCAGAGAAAGTTGTTCGCGAATTGACGGCGCTCGGCCATGTCGTTCGCCGCGAGCGTGAAATGGGCGGGCCGCTCAACGTACTAACAATCGATCAGCAAAGCGGCGCCGTGGACGTCGCTTCCGGCGAGGCCACGGGCGCGGTGGGCGGATACTGACGCCAGCAGCATGGAACCGAAGATTCCCACAGATCGATTCACGGTTTACGCGGCTGGGCTGGACCACCCAGAATGCTGCGCCTTCGACCGCGACGGCAATCTGTGGGCCGGCGGCGAAGCGGGGCAGATCTATAAAGTCGATCCTTTGGGAAACGTCGAAACGGTCGCCAACGTCGGCGGCTTCTGCTGTGGCGTCGCCTTTTCGCCGAATGACCAACATTTGTTCGCGTGCGTCTCAGGCCTCGGCGTCGTTCGCATTGAGAAGTCTGGCGAACACCAGGTGTTTGCCACCCACGCCGGCCAGCACAAAATCGTCGCACCGAATTACTTGCTCTTCGACCGCCGCGGCCGGCTCTATGTCACCGACTCCGGCAACTGGATGAAGCGCAATGGCTACGTCTTGCGATTTGAGCCCGAGGGCCGCGGCGAAGTACTCGCCGGTCCGTTCGGCTACGCGAATGGCTTGGCCTCAAGCGCCGACGAGCGAACGTTGTTCATGGTTGAAAGCGACAGCGATTCCGTTTTGAAATTCGAGATCAACCTCGAAGGTCGCTTGTCGAATCCAGAGATCTATGCTGAAGATGTCGGCCGGCTGCCCGACGGCCTGTCGCTTGACGCGGAAGGTAACCTGTATGTGTGCTGCTACGCGTCGGATGAAATCTGGCGTATCGGACCGGATCGAAATAAGACGCTTTTGGCCCACGACCGCTGGGGCATCCTGCTTGGCCGGCCGACGAATTTGGTCTTCGGCGGTCCCGACTTCGATGAAATTTACGTTGCGAATCTTGGACGATATACCATCGCCCGCACAAAGCTCGGCATTCGCGGCCAGCTTCCCGTCAACTTGAACCACACCTCATGAAGCGGCTCGAAAGCAAAGTGTGCATCGTCACCGGCGCTGCCCATGGTATCGGCCGCGCGATTGCCGAACGCTTTGCCGCGGAAGGCGCCTGGGTGCTGTTGGTGGACGTCGATCAGTCTTCCGGCGAGGCGGCCGTTTCAGGTATTGCCGCGGCCGGCGGACTTGCCCAGTTCGTTCAAACGGATGTCAGCGCCACGGAGCAAATTGAGAGGGCCGTCAAAGTCGCCAAGGAGCAGCGGCGACAGATCGACGTGCTGGTCAACAACGCCGCCTATTTCGGCGACGGCAATGACGCCCTTGAAGCCACGGAAGACGAATGGGATCGCACGTACGCGGTGAATCTAAAAGGCGCCGCCCTGTTCACGAAGGCCGTTTTGCCGTCAATGCTTGAGCGGAAGAACGGCTCGATCATCAACATCGCCTCGATTCAAGGTCTCGTCGCAGGCCGATTGTCCGTGGCTTATACCAGCATGAAACACGGACTGATCGGCCTGACGCGCAGCACGGCCTTGGATTTCGGTCCGCACGGCATCCGCGCTAACGCGATTTGCCCGGGCCCCATCCGCACGAGGATATCTCCGCCGGACGGGACGCCGCTTCATCAACGGCAGGTGAGCAAGACCATGTTGGCTCGAACCGGCGAGCCCAGCGAAGTGGCCTGGGCGGCCTTGTTCCTGGCTTCGGACGAGTCGTCCTACGTGACGGGCGCGGTAATGCCGGTCGACGGCGGGTGGAGCGCGTTTTGAACTACTGGGCCGGCGCGGCGAAAGTGTGCATCACGCCTGACGAGCCGCGTTGGCTCGCTGGATACGCGTCGAGAACGGCGCCGGCGCGCGGCAAGATCTCTGATCTCTACGCAAGCGCGCTCGCGCTGGCCGGCGATCATGGCGGTGGGATCGTGATCGCTTCGATCGATCTCATTGCCGTCACGCCCGACATCGTCTATCCGATCCTTCTCAACGCGTTTGAGAACTACGGGATTCAGAAAGAACAACTTTTGATAGCCGCGACGCACACGCATTACGGGCCTGAATTCCGCCGCGAGAAGGCGCGCTTCTTCGGAATTCCTGACAATGATGCGGCGGCTCTGGCGTCGGTGGCGGACAAAGTTGCGGATGCGCTGTATCAAGCGATCGATTTAGCCATTCAGCGTATGGAACCGGTTCGGGTATCCATACGGCAAACAAAGCTAGGCTTTGCACACAATCGCCGGCGATATGGCGTCAAGGACGGCACTCCGTCGAGTGAAGACACGGTCGATCACGATGTGCCAGTGCTCGAATGCGTGGACGCCGCGGGCCAATGCAAGGCCATCGTCTTCGGATACGCGTGCCACAATACGGCCATTCCACCTGGCGACCTGCGCTATTGCGGCGACTGGGCCGGGTTTGCGAAGTCCCGATTAGAGCAATCATTCCCGGACGCCGTGGCGATCTTCATTCCGGGCGCCGGCGCCGACCAGGATCCTGAGCCCAGCGGCTCGGTCGAGTTGTCACAACAGCACGGCCAGGAGTTGGCGTCCGCGATCGAGCAGGCGCTCGCGCAACCTGGAATCGAAATCACTGGCCCCATCCGCAGCGCCGATGAGTTCGTGAACCTGCCGCTGCAGGCGATCGATCGGCAGCAGCTTCACATCATGCTTGAGAGCGACGATCCGCCGCAGCAGGTGAAGGCGAGCTTCCTGTTGGACGCGCTCGATCGCGGCGAAACGCTCAGGACAACTTATTTGGCGCCTGTGCAGGTTGTACGATTGGGCGACGAATTGATGATTGTTGCCCTCAGCGGCGAGCCCGTCGTAGACTGGGCGCATAAGCTTAAACGTGAACTTTCGGATCGGCTTGATTCGCCTGGAAGCAGCGTCTCGGCGCCCAGCTCGCAGGCGGGCAAGCCGATGATTTGGGTGGCCGGGTACTGCCATGATATGTTTGGTTACCTGCCGACGCGGCGCGTGCAGCGGGAAGGCGGTTATGAAGGCGGCCGGGCGAATCTGTGGAGCGCCATCCCGGCGCCATTTACTGAGGAAGTCGAAGACTTGATCACAGACGCCGTACGGCGGCTAGTTCAGAAGACAGGCTCGCACGAGAAGCAGCGAGGTTCCTAGCATTTAAATTACTATGGAAAGACGCCACATTCGACTCACGTTTATGGATACGGGTGAATCCGTCGTCGCGGAATTACTTGACGACGAGGCGCCGGAAGTCTGCCGGTTGGTCTGGGACCTGCTGCCAGTGGAAAAAAAGACGATCCACGGCCAGTTCAGCGGCGCCGAGGTGTTCCTGCTGCTGGACAATCCAAGGCCTTGCGCTCCTGAAGGGCTGACGCAATTGCCGCTGCCCGGCGAAATCCTGTACTTCTACGACGAGAGCAAGAACGTCACCAACGCCCGCAAAGCGGTGGCCGAGATTTGCATCGTTTACAACCGCGGCGTATTTCTGCGCGGGGCCGAAGGCGCCCCGACGACGGCGAGCTTGTTCGCCCGCATTCCCGGTGATTGGAAATATGACTGGACGCCCTTCCGCGACGCGTGTCGTAAGTCCCGCTGGGAAGGTCCGCAGCGGCTGCGAATCGAGCGGGCATAATCCGGTCGTGCGAATGGGCGCCCCGTTACACGCGATAGCGTTCTAGCTTTGCTTCGTCCAGATCGACGCCCAGGCCGGGACCAAATCGAGGCGATGCGCTGCCGCCCTGAATCGGCAGCCTATCGCTTAGGACATCGTCTTCGTAATAGAGCGGGCCGATGATGTCGCAAGGATAAGCATCCGGATCGATGGCCGGACTGCTCAGCGCCAGGTGGAGCATGGCGGCGCTGCCGACGCCCAGTTCCAGGTTGCTGCCGATGGTGCACTTGATGCCGGCCGAATGGGCGAACTCGGCAATCGCGCGGGCGAGGCCGATGCCGCCCGCCTTTCCGATATAAATGGAAAACACGTCGGCGGCCTCGGCTCGGGCTAGCATTTGCGCATCTTCAAGCGTGTAGACGCTTTCGTCGGCGACAAGCGGTACAGGGATATTGCGGCGAACTTGGCGGAAAGCGTCGTGGTCGCTTGGCTTGATCGGCTGCTCGGCAAAGTAAATCTGACACTCCTCAAAGAGGCGCGTGACAGTTTCGATGGCGACGTTCGGCGTCGGCCAGCCGCCGTTGGCGTCCACGCCCAGCTTTATCTCGGGCCCAACAGCTTCTCGTACCGCGCGAACCCGGGCTATGTCACCTTCCGGATCGATGCCGACTTTCACTTTCATGGCCGTGAAGCCTCGCGCGACCGCCCAACGGGCAATCTCGGCAGCCTTGGCCGGCTCGACGCCGGACACTGACCATTTGGTTTTCACGGAGTCGCGCCGCTTTCCGCCGAGCAGGTCGTATACCGGCTTGCCTTTCGCCTTGCCTAGCAGGTCCCAAAGCGCCATCTCGACAGCCGACTTCGTGAAGTAATTGCCGGCGACCGCGGACGAGAACTTGGCGTTCAGCCTCTCGATGTCGTCAAGGGGTTCACCGATGAGTAGCGGCGCGAAGTAGGAATCGATGAAATGGGCGGCGGTTGTTTGATCTTCGCCGCTCCAGCGCGGCGTGCAGGAGGCTTCGCCCAAGCCGACGAGGCCTTCGTCGGTGTGGATTCTAAGAAGGAGAAACGGCGAGACGGAATGCGAAAGGCCCCGGGCGCCGCGAATGGCCAGCTCCGGCTTGATCGGGACGCGAATCGGAACAGTTTCAAGGCGAGTGATCTTCATGTCGGAAATTCATCAACAGGTGGAAACAGAGGGAACAGAGAAACGACAGGTGCGCCTTCTTAGTCTCTGTTACCTCTGTTTCCTTCTGTTTGTATTCTTAGCCGCCGACCTGTTTCCCAAGTTGGGCGAGTGGGCGATGAACAGATGAATCAATCTCCTCTGGACAGGTCGAACCAGAGGAAGAATCCGTAAATCGCCAACACCGAGACAACGAACAACGCCCACCACACGACATAGTTTTTCCAGCCGCGGTAGCGCATCCGCAATTCCGGCGGTAGCTTGAGGAAGCTGCGGTTCCAGATGATACCGCCTACCTGTTCGGGGGGCGGCGGCGGCGTCAGAAGCGACGTGAGGACCATGACAATCATACAAAAGATCCATGTCAGCAATGCGCTGTGCTGGTAGGCCCGCTTATACGGCCTCAGCGCGTCGATCGATTCCCACAGCGGCGGGATCACGCCGTCGCCAAACAGGTTTCTGAGGGCCGAAGGCGTTCGAATGGGAACTCCCTCTTGCAGCAGAAACAAGAAGGCAAATCCGCTGATGATCGTAGCAACCGCCGCCGTGGCATTGGCGCGCCGCCAAAGGAAACCGAGTAAAAAGACGACGGCAAACGGCGGCGCCACATAATAGAAGACGCGTTGCACGATCCGGAACAACGCCTCATGGCTTTGGATGTAATAGAACGCAATCAGGATGCTCACAATGAGCACGACAAACGCGGAGAACATGCCGAACACGACTTGCTCGCGATCGCTGGCTTGAGGCCGAATGAGCTTCTTGTAGAGATCGATCGTCAGCAGGGCCGACGTGGAATTGAGGACGGTCGAGACCGTGGACATGAGCGCCGCCGCCATTCCGGCCAGGACCAATCCCTTAAGGCCGGTCGGAATCAGGTCTTTGACGAGCATCAAGTAGGCGTGATCTGGGCGCTGCAAGTGCGGATACAGTTTGGCGGCGGCAATGCCCGGAATGACGAAGAAGAGCGGCGTCAGAATTCGCAGAAAACCCGCGCTCACGACGCCCATGCGGGCATGCCATTCATTTTTGGCCGAGAGGACTCGCTGCACGATGTGCTGGCTGGCGCAGGTGTACCACAAGCCGACGGTGATGAACCCCGTGAAGACGCCAGTCCAAGGAAACTGCACGTGCTCGGGCGGCAGGAAGAGATCGAATTTCTCGGGCATTTCCTCGGCCAGCGTGAACAGGCCGCCCGTCTTCCGCAGGGCGAGCACCGGCAGCAAGAGACCGGCGAACAGCATCACGATCATCTGCAAAAAGTCGGTCCAGGCGGAGCTTTTCATGCCGCCGTAAATCGTATAGGCCCCGGTGGTGGCCGCGAAGAAGATGATGCCCCAACGGATGTTGGTGGCCAGGTCGTTTGAGATATTCAGCTCGAAAATGCGCTCGATCGCCAGGCCGCCGGCATAAAGCGAACCGGCCAACAGCGTGAAGACGTAGCCGATCGCCAGCGAAATCGCAAACAGGTATCGGCAGGTGGCGTTGTACCGCTGCTCCAGAAACTGCGGCATCGTGTACAGGCCGCTGCGAACGTAGTACGGCAAGAACACGAAGATGAAAATCGTGTAGATGATCCAGGCGTTCCAGCCCGTCGTGGCCGCGACGATTCCGTAGAGGTAGGCGATGCCGACGTTGGCGATGAACGTTTCGCTGCTGATGTCGCTGGCGACCATCGACGTGCCGACGACGTACCAGGGGAGCTTTTTCTCGCCGAGGAAGTAATCCTGCGGACGTCGGCGGGCGTTGCGGGCGACGGCGAATCCAATGATCAGCGTGAGCGCGATGTAAGCGAAAAAGACGACGTAATCCAGGGCGCTGAGCGTGGCGTGGTCATTCATCGTGTGAGGACGCCAAGTGCTTTGCCGCGAGGAAGCCGATCGCAAGCCACGAGGTCAGGCAATCGCGCGATTGGTCCACTCGCCGTTGACAAGTCGCATGATACCTAGCTGATTGGCGTCTTGCAGGGCGGGCGGCAGCAGGTTTTGCGGCGTGTTCTGATAGGCGATGAGGCGCACGAAGCGGCGGATGGCGGCCGAGCCGACCGAGGTGCTGCCGGCGTCGGTGGTGGCCGGATAGGGGCCGCCGTGGACGATGGCTCGGCCGACCTCGACGCCAGTCGGGTAGCCGTTGACGATGACGCGACCGACGCGGCTTTCAAGAATGTGCACTAGCTTCGCCATCATCGCCTGGTCTTCGTTGGGCCCGGCTTGCAACGTGCCAGTTAGGTTGCCGGCAAGTGAATTTAGGCAGGCGACGGCTTCGTCGGCGGTTTGACAGTGGACGAGCAGGCCGCCGGGGCCAAACGCTTC